>DASYMV010000228.1:0-26448 GCA_036008865.1 Pseudonocardiaceae bacterium
CGAGGCCGCGACGGCCGAGCGCGAGCGGCTCGCGAGGTCCATTCACGACGGTGTGCTGCAAGTACTGGCCAGGGTGCGCAAGAGGGGCGGCGAGCTCGGAGGGGACGCCGCGGAGCTGGCCGAACTCGCCGGTGAGCAGGAGGTCGCGCTCCGGGCGCTCGTGGCCGCCGCACCGGAGTCCAGTGTGGATGGTGACGCCGACCTCCGTCCCGCGCTGCAGTTGCTGGCGACCCGCAAGGTCCAGGTCTCCACTCCCGCCACGCAGGTGATGCTCCCGGCGGCGGTCACGACGGAGCTGACCGCGGTGGTCCGCGAGGCGCTGTCCAACGTGGACGGACACGCCGGGCCGGAGGCCAAGGCGTGGGTGCTGCTGGAAGACGTCGGCGAAGAGGTCGTGCTGAGCGTCCGGGACGATGGTGCGGGGATTCCCGAAGGCCGCATCGACGCTGCCGAAGCGGAGGGCAGGCTCGGCATCGCCAAGTCGATCCGGGGCCGTGTGGCGTCGCTGGGTGGCACGCTCGAGCTGCAGACCGGGCCGGGGGAGGGCACGGAGTGGGAGGTTCGCGTGTTCAGGAAGGGGGCCCGGGGTGACGAACGCGGCGGTGGTGTCGGTGATGGTCGTCGACGACCATCCTCTGTGGCGCGGCGGCGTGGCGAGGGATCTCGCCGAACGCGGTTTCCAGGTCGTCGCGACAGCCGGTGATGCGGCATCCGCCTGCCGGATCGCCCGCGCGGTGCGACCGGACGTCGTGCTGATGGATCTGAACCTCGGCGAGCCGTCCGGGGTGGACGCCACGCAGGTGATCACCGGTGAGCTGCCGGCGACGCGGGTGCTCGTGCTCTCCGCGAGCGGTGAGCACGACGACGTGCTGGAAGCGGTGAAGGCGGGCGCGTCGGGCTACCTCGTGAAGTCGGCCTCGGCGGAAGAGCTGGTCGAGGCGGTGCACCGGACGGCGTCGGGTGACGCGGTGTTCACCGCGGGCCTCGCGGGCCTCGTGCTGGGGGAGTACCGGCGGATGGCCGCCACGCCCGACGGGTCCGATGACAAGCCGCAACTCACCGAGCGGGAGACCGAGGTGCTGCGTCTGGTCGCCAAGGGCCTGACCGCACGCCAGATCGCGAACCGGCTGGTGATCTCCCACCGCACCGTCGAGAACCACGTGCAGTCCACCCTGCGCAAACTCCAACTGCACAACCGGGTCGAGCTGGCCCGCTACGCGATCGAGCACGGGCTCGATGCCGATCCGGAGGTTTGACACCCGTGACAGATCCCAAGGCTCTCCGAGTGTCCGACGCCGAGCGCGAGCACGTCGTCGGACTGCTGCAGAAGGCGATCGGCCAGGGGCTGATCGACATCGACGAGTTCACCACCCGCACCGACACCGCGCTCGCGGCGCGCACCCGCGGTGAGCTGAACGCGGTCCTGCTCGACCTGCCGGGCATGGTGAACAAGGAGGCCGAGGTCCGGTCGAGGGACCGGGTGGAACTGACGAGCACCATGTCTTCGATCAGCCGCAAGGGCGTCTGGACGGTGCCGCGCGAACTCGTGGTGCGCAACAGGATGGGTTCGACCGAACTCGACTTCCGCGAGGCCCGCATCCCGCACGCCGTGGTCGACATCGAGCTGGACGTGACGGCGGGCTCGGTGAAGCTGATGCTTCCGGAGGGAGCGTCGGTGAACACCGAGGACGTCCAGGTCTCCGCGGGAAGCCTGAAGGACGAGGTCGGTCCGGGAGAGGGACGCCCGCACTTCGTGCTGCGCGGATCGGTGCGCGCCGGTTCGGTCGAGATCAGGCAGGTGCGCAGGTTCCGCGGCTTCCGGATCACCCGCGCCTGACGCGTTCGTCGTGCGGGGGAGGGCGGCCACCCGGAGGATCGGTGGATGCGCTGTCTCGTCACGGGAGCCACCGGGTACCTCGGCGGACGCCTCGTCCCCCGGTTGCTGGCCGAGGGCCACTCGGTCCGCTGCCTGGTGCGCGAACCCGGCAAGCTCCGCGACGTCCCGTGGGCCGACCAGGTCGAAGTGGTACGCGGTGACGTGCTGGACCCCGAGTCGCTCGAACCGGCGATGGCGGACGTCGACGTCGTGCACTACCTGGTCCACTCGCTCAGCACCGCGGACTTCGCCGGCGCGGACCGAAAGGCTGCGCACAACACCGCCGGGGCCGCCGAACGGGCCGGTGTGCGGCGAATCGTCTACCTGGGTGGCCTGCACCCCGAGGGCGTCGAGCTCTCGCCGCACCTGGCCTCACGCGCGGAGGTGGGCGAGGTCTTCCTGCGCTCGAGCGTGCCCGCGGTCGTGCTCCAGGCGGCAGTGATCATCGGCTCGGGCTCGGCGAGCTTCGAGATGCTGCGCTACCTGACCGAGCGGCTGCCGGTGATGGTGACCCCGCGCTGGGTGCACAACGAGATCCAGCCGATCGCCGTGCGCGACGTGCTGCGTTACCTGGTCGGTTGCGCCGACCTGCCGCCCGAGGTGAACCGCACGTTCGACATCGGCGGTCCCGACGTGCTGACCTACCTGGACATGATGCTGCGCTACGCCCGCGTCGCGGGCCTGCGCAAGCGCTTGGTCGTCCCCGTCCCCGTGCTCACGCCCAAGCTCTCCTCGCACTGGGTCAACCTCGTGACGCCGGTGCCGAGGGCGATCGCCGCTCCGCTGATCGAGTCGCTCGTGCACGAGGTGATCTGCCACGAGCACGACGTCGAGGGGTACGTGCCCGATCCACCGGAGGGGCTGACCGGCTACGACCGCGCGGTCGAACTGGCCTTGGCGAAGATCCGCGACGCCGACGTCGAGACGCGCTGGTCCGGCGCGTCACCACCGGGCTCACCGTCCGACCCACTGCCCACGGACCCCGACTGGTCGGGCGGCTCGGTCTACGTCGACGTCCGCGAGGAAGACACCCGCGCCGCCCCGGACCGGCTGTGGCAGGTCGTGGAGGGCATCGGCGGCGAGCACGGCTGGTACTCGTTCCCGCTGGCCTGGGTCGTGCGCGGTTGGGCTGACCGACTGGTGGGCGGGGTGGGCCTGCGACGCGGCCGGCGCGACCCGCGGCGACTGCACGTGGGCGAGGCGCTGGACTGGTGGCGCGTGGAGGAGATCGAACGCGGTCGTCTGCTGCGCCTGCGCGCCGAGATGAAGGTGCCCGGCCTGGCCTGGCTGGAGCTGCGGGTGGCGCCGGGTGATCAAGGCGGGTCCACCTACCGGCAGCGCGCGGTCTTCGTGCCGCGTGGACTGGCCGGGCACGCCTACTGGTGGGCGGTCTGGCCCTTCCACGGCCTGGTGTTCGGAGGCATGGTCCGCAACATCGCTCGTGCCGCTCTTGTGAAGCAGGGCTGACAAGCGAATTCAGAAAGTCCTGATGGACTGCACAACGATGACCGGGTGACACTGCCGTCATGAAGGCACTGGTCAAGGTCGCCGCGGGGCCGGGACTCGAACTCACCGAGGTTCCCGACCCGACCGCCGGACCCGGTGACGTGGTGGTCCGCGTGCTGCGCACCGGAATCTGCGGGACCGATCTGCACATCGACGCCTGGGACGACTGGGCCGCCCGCAACATCGCGGCCCCACTCGTGGTGGGCCACGAGTTCGTCGGCGAGGTGGTCGAGGTCGGCGCCGCCGTGACCGGCGTGAAGGTCGGCGACCTGGTCAGCGGTGAAGGCCACCTGGTGTGCGGCACCTGCCGCAACTGCAAGGCCGGCCGCCGCCACCTGTGCGCCAACACCCGAGGCCTGGGTGTGCACAGCGACGGCGCGTTCGCGCAGTACGCCGTGCTGCCCGAGCAGAACGCGTGGGTGCACCGGACTCCCGTCGACCTCGACGTCGCGGCCGTCTTCGATCCGTTCGGCAACGCCGTGCACACGGCGCTGTCCTTCCCGGTGATCGGTGAGGACGTGCTGATCACCGGCGCCGGGCCGATCGGCATCATGGCCGCCGCCGTCGCCAAGCACGCGGGCGCGCGCAACGTGGTGATCACCGACGTCAGCGAGCACCGGCTGGACCTGGCCCGCAAGGTGGGTGTCGACCTGGCGCTGAACGTCGCCGAGGCCGCGATCGGCGACGCGCAGGCGGAACTGGGCATGTCCGAGGGCTTCGACGTCGGCATGGAGATGTCCGGCAAGCCGGTCGCGATGCGCGACATGGTCGCGAACATGGCGCACGGCGGCCGCATCGCGATGCTGGGCCTGCCCGCCGAGGAGTTCCCGGTGGACTGGAGCAGCGTCGTGCTCAAGATGCTGCACGTCAAGGGCGTTTACGGCCGTGAGATGTTCGAGACCTGGTACTCGATGTCCGTGCTGCTGCAGGCGGGTCTGGACCTCACACCGGTGATCACCCACCGGTTCGACCACACCGAGCATGCGCAAGCGTTTGCCACCGCCCGTGAAGGGCGTTGCGGCAAGGTGATCCTGGATTGGACGGAGGCCTGATGTACGGCACGATGCGCGACGACCTGCGCGCAGGACTCGACGAGATCCGCGCGACCGGCCTCTACAAGTCGGAGCGGGTGATCGGCACCCCTCAGAACGCCGCCGTGCGGGTCGGCTCGGGCGAGCAGGTGCTCAACTTCTGCGCGAACAACTACCTCGGCCTGGCCGACCACCCCGCGCTGATCGACGCCGCGAAGAACGCGCTGGACCAGTGGGGCTTCGGCATGGCGTCCGTGCGGTTCATCTGCGGGACGCAGGAGCCGCACAAGGAACTCGAGGCACGGTTGTCGCAGTTCCTCGGCACCGAGGACACGATCCTCTACAGCTCCTGCTTCGACGCCAACGGCGGCCTGTTCGAGACGCTGCTCGGTGACCAGGACGCGGTGATCTCCGACGAGCTCAACCACGCGTCGATCATCGACGGCGTGCGGCTGTGCAAGGCGAAGCGGTACCGCTACCGCAACCGGGACATGGACGACCTGGAGCGGCAGCTCAAGGACGCCGCCGACGCCCGCCACCGGCTCATCGCGACCGACGGCGTGTTCTCCATGGACGGCTACCTCGCGCCGCTGGACGAGATCTGCGACCTGGCCGAGCGCTACGACGCGCTGGTCATGGTCGACGACTCGCACGCGGTCGGCTTCACCGGACCGACCGGTCGCGGCACGCCGGAGCTGTTCGGCGTCACCGACCGGGTCGACGTGCTGACCGGCACGCTGGGCAAAGCGCTCGGCGGCGCCAGCGGCGGTTACGCGTCCGGCCGCGCGGAGATCGTCGAGATGCTGCGTCAGCGGTCCCGGCCGTACCTGTTCTCGAACTCCCTGGCGCCGTCGATCACCACAGCGGCGCTCGCCGCGCTCGACCTGTTGAGCTCATCGGGCGAACTGCTCACCAAGCTTCGCGAGAACACCGCGCTCTTCCGCCACCGGATGACCGAGGAGGGCTTCGACCTCCTGCCCGGCGAGCACCCGATCATCCCGGTGATGATCGGTGACGCCGCCAAGGCGTCGCGGATGGCAGACCTGCTGTTGGAGCAGGGCATCTACGTGATCGGCTTCTCCTACCCGGTCGTGCCGCGCGGGCTGGCGCGCATCCGCACCCAGATCTCCGCCGCGCACTCGACCGACGACGTGAACCGCGCGGTCGACGCCTTCGTGGCGGCCAGGGCGAGGATGTAGCGCAAGATGGGCGGGTGATCGACCCTCGACGGCTTCGGGTGCTGCGGGCACTGGCCGACCACGGCACCGTGACGGCAGCCGGTCGGGCACTGCACCTGACGCCGTCAGCGGTGTCCCAGCAGCTCGCCGCGCTGGAATCCGAAACGGGACAGCAGCTGCTGCGACGGCGCGGCAGGCGCGTCTCGCTGACACCGGCCGGTGAGCTGCTGGTGGGTCACGCCAACGCGGTCGCCGCCGAGCTGGAACGAGCACAGGCCACGCTGGCCTCGTTCGTCTCGGGCACGGCCGGGCGGGTGCAGGTCGCGAGCTTCGCCTCGGCGATCACCCAGGTCGTCGCGCCCGCGATCGCCGCGCTCCGCGACAACGCCCCCGAGGTCACCGTGGTCGTCCGCGACGCCGAGGGGCACGCCAGCCTGCCGCTGCTGCTCGACGGCGAGATCGACCTCGCGATCACCGAGGAGTACCGCGCCGCATCCCACACCGACGACCGGCGGCTCACCCGGTTCCCCCTCTACAACGAGCCCTTCGACGTGGTGCTCCCCGTCGGCCACCGCTTGGCGGGGTGTTCCGAAGTGGACGTCCGCGATCTCGCGGACGACGACTGGGTGGCGCCACTGCCGGGCAACCCGTGCCGCGACGTCGTCGTGCTGGCGTGCGAGAAGGCGGGCTTCGCGCCGCGGATCGCGCACACCTCTGACGACTTCCACGCGATCGCCGCGCTGGTGACAGCCGGTGCCGGCGTCGCGTTGGTTCCGCGCAACGCGCTGACCGATGTTCCCGGCGTGGTCGCCGTCCCGGTCGACGGCGACCCGCCGCTGCGCCGGGTCTTCGCGGCGGTGCGCCGCGGCAGCGAGGAGCACCCGCTGATCCGCGTGGTGCGCGACGCGCTCCTAGTGCGGGGCTCGGGCGGCGAGTTTGGCTGAAGCGGGATCGACCGCGGCCAGCGCGCCGCGGGCGGCGAGCTGGCACAGGTCGTAGCTGGTGGAGGCGAGCTTGGCACCCACCGAGGTGAGCGCGGTGTGGTTCATCGACAGGCTGGACGCCCCGAGACCGACCAGCACGCAGGCCAGCAGTGGGTCGGCGGCGGCTTCGCCGCACACCCCCATCGGCTTGCCCACCGCCTGCGCCGCCTCACCCACCTGCGCGATCAGCCGCAACAGCGCGGGCTGCCACGGATCGTTCAGCGCGGCCACCGCACCCAGCTGCCGATCCGCGGCGAACACGTACTGGGCCAGGTCGTTCGTGCCGAGGGAGACGAAGTCCACCACCTGGAAGAGCTCACGCGCGGCCAGCGCCGCGGCAGGCACCTCGATCATCACCCCGGCCCGGTCCAGGCCGGCCGCGTGGGCCCGCTCGACGAACCAGGCCGCTTCCGCCACGGTGGCCACCATCGGCGCCATCACCGACACGTGTGCCCCGGATTGCTCGGCCGCGGCCCGAATCGCCTGCAGCTGCCGGTCCAGCAGCTCCGGGCGGCCCAGCGCCATCCGCAGCCCGCGCACCCCCAGCGCCGGGTTCGGCTCCGGGTCGGGCTTGAGGAACGCCAATGGCTTGTCAGCTCCGGCGTCCAGCGTGCGCACGACCACCGGCTTGCCGGTGAACGGCGCCAGCACCGCGGTGTAGGCCTTCGTCTGCTCCTCCACCGCAGGTTCCTCGGTGGCCGACAGGTAGATGAACTCGGTGCGGAACAGCCCCACCCCCTCCGCACCGGCCGCCGCCGCGGCGGTGGCGTCAGCGGCCGAGCCGACGTTGCCCAGCACCTTGACCCGGTGACCGTCCCGGAGCACGCCGACGCCGTTCCACACCGCCCGCGCGCCGGTGTTCGCCGCCCGGACGGTGCCGTCCGAACCGCTGATCCGGCCCGTGTCGCCGTCCACGTCCAGCGCCTGTTCGTCGAGGGCGAGCACGCCGCGGACGGCGACCACCGCGGGGATTCCGAGAGCCCTGGCCAGGATGGCGGTGTGCGAAGTCGGGCCGCCCTCCTCGGTCACCAGCGCCAGCACCATCATCGGATCGAGCCCCGCGGTGTCGGCCGGTGCCAGGTCGCGGGCGATCAACACGCTCGGCCCCGTCAGCTCCGGCACGCCGGGCGCTGCGACCCCCAGCAGTTCGGCCACGAGCCGGTCTCGCACGTCCTGCACGTCGCGGGCACGCTCGGCCATGTAACCGCCCGCTGCCTCGAGCATGGCGATGAACCCGGACGCCGCCCGCCACACCGCGGCCGGTGCCGGAAGCCCCTCGTCAGCGACGAGCTTCTCCGCCTGAGAGATCAGAGTGGGGTCGGCAGCCATCGTCGCGGTGGTCTCGAGCACCGACCGGGCGTCGCCGGACACCCCGGCTGCCCGTTCGAGCAGCCGTGCTGCGACCAGGTCGGCCGCCGGACGGATCCGCGCCGCCTCCGCCTGCGCATCGGCGGGTGCGGGTGAGGAAGCGGGTTCCCCCAGTGGTTCCGCGACCCGCACCACCGGACCCGAAGCCCGCCCGGAACTGACACCGACACCGCTGAGGCGCACGCTGGACATGGTCTAGACCATACCTTCCACGGTCGTTGAGGTACGGGGGTTCTGCGCCAACAGTGTCGCAAGCCGAGGCACCGTCCGACAGCATCTTTGGTCCCGATGTTGAACTTCCCGCTCGCCGGCTGCGACCTCCTAGAACGGGACGCCGCAGCGGAGGATCACGTTGGCGTACGGGGTCGCCTCGCCGGTGCGCACCACGAGCCGTGCCCCGGCGACGCGGCGCTTCAACTCCTCGTGACTGATCCGCTCGACGTCGGGCAGCCGCTGACCGATCGCCGCGGCGCACAGCGGGTTCGCGTCGTCCACCTCGGCGGCGATCGTCGCGTGCTCGACGACGAGTTCGGAGAGCAGGCCGTCGAGCACCTGGAGGAACGACGGCACGCCGAAGACGAACGCCAGGTCGATGACCCACGGCCCTGGCGGGACAGGCAGACCGCAGTCGGCCACGACCACCTCGTCGGTGTGGCCGAGCCGGGCGAGCGCGCCGCTCAGCGCGCTGTTCAAGATGCCGCCGCGCTTCACGACAGCACCTCGGACGCGGAGGGGTACGAGGGCTGGGCACCGGCCTTGGTCACCGAGATCGCGGCGACGCGCGCCGCGTAGCTCGCGGCGTCGACCAGCGAGTCGCCTGCCGCGAGCCGTGCGGCCAGTGCTCCGGCGAACGCGTCGCCCGCGCCGGTCGTGTCGACGGGCGTGACGGTCGGTGCGGACACCTCGACCACCCCGTCAGGCGTGACGACGGCGGCGCCGCGTGCGCCGAGAGTGACGACCACCGAGCGGGGCCCGAGATCCAGCAGCGCTTCGAACGAGCCCTCGGAGAGCGTTGCCGCCTCGTGCTCGTTGACCACCAGCGGGTCGAGCAGCGCGAACGTCTTCGGTGACATCGGCGCCACCGGTGACAGGTTCAGCACGGGCCGCACGCCGGCGGCAGCGGCGATCATCACCGCGTGCTCCACGGTCGCCACCGGCACCTCGAGCGAGCACACCAGCACCTTGACACCGTCGAACACGACACGGTCCACGTCGGATGGTGACACGTCGGCGTTCGCACCGGGCGAGACGACGATCGAGTTCTCCCCGTCCGGCGTCACGGTGATGTAGGCGATCCCCGTCGGGCGCTCGGAGGTGCGCACGAGATCCGTGCACACGCCCGAGCCGTGCAGCGAGTCCCGCAAGAGCGAGCCGTACTGGTCCGGGCCGACGGCGCCGAGCAGAGCGACCGAGGCGCCGACACGGGCCCCGGCGACGGCCGTGTTCGCCCCCTTGCCGCCCGGCATCACCACGGTGTCCTTGCCGAGCACGGTCTCACCACCGACGGGCCTGCGTTCGACCTCGACGACGAGGTCGGCGTTGGCCGAGCCGAGAACCAGGACGTCGGGAGTGGTCACTTCTTGAACTCTGCCAGGTTCTGCTTGTTGACGACCTTCACCTCGACGTCGATGACCCGCTGAACCGGCTCGCCCTTGGCGGCCTTCACGGCCTCCTCGACGGCCTTGTGGCCGAGCACCTTCGGCTGCTGCGCGATGGTCGCGGCCATGGTTCCGTCCTCGATCGCCTTCAGGCCGTCCGGAGTGCCGTCGAAGCCGACCACCTGGACGTCCTTGCCCGCGCGGGCACCCAGCGCCTTGATGGCACCCAGAGCCATCTCGTCGTTGTCGGCGAACACGCCCTTGAGGCCCGGGTTGGACTGCAGCAGGTTGTTCATGACGTCGAGGCCCTTGGCGCGGTCGAAGTCCGCGGCCTGGCTGGCCACGACCTTGATGCTGCCGGAGTTGAGACCCTGCTCGAAGCCCTGGCCGCGGTCGCGGGCGGCCGACGCGCCGGGAATGCCCTGCAGGTGGACGACCTCACCCGACGTGGCGCGTCCCAGTTCGACGGCTGCGAGGCTGCCGCCCTGCACGTTGTTCGACGTGACCTCGGAGGCGACCTTGCCGCCTTCGACCGAGCGGTCCACGGACACCAGCGGGATGCTCGCGTTCTCCGCGGCCTTGGCGGCGGGTGCCGCCTGCTTCGAGTCGACCGGGTTGATGATGATCGACTTCACGCCCTGAGTGGTGAAGGTCTGCACCTGGTTGACCTGGTTGGTCGCGTCGTTCTGCGCGTCCACCACCACCAGCTTGACGCCGAGTTCCTTCGCGGCCTCCTCGGCACCCTGCTTGAGTTCGACGAAGTACGGGTTGTTCAACGTCGACACCGCGAGGCCGATGGAGATGTCACCACCGCCTGACGCCGAGGACCCGGATCCGCACGCGGCGGTCACCGCGAGAGCCGTGACGGACAAGGCGGAGAGCGCGACCCTTCGGGTGAGCTTCATCTGTCTTACCTCTCTGCGAAATGCGGGGATCAGCGGGAACGACGGCGGAGTGTGTCGAGCAGGACGGCCAGCGCGATGACCACGCCGATCACGACCTGCTGCCAGAACGGGGTCACCTGGAGCTGGTTGAGGCCGTTGCGCAGCACGGCGAGCACGAGCGCGCCGATCAACGTGCCGGACGCGCGGCCGACGCCGCCGGACAACGAGGCGCCACCGATGACGACCGCTGCGATGGCGTCGAGTTCGTAGCCGACCGCGGCCTGCGGACCCGCGGAGGAGAGACGACCGGCGAGCAGCAGGCCCGCCACCGCCGCGAAGAGCCCGGACAGCGCGTAGATCACGAGCTTCTGCTTGCGCACGTCGATGCCCGACAGGCGCGCGGCTTCCTCGTTGCCGCCGATGACGTACATCGCGCGTCCCGAGTAGGTGCGTGCCAGCACCAGCGCGGTGACGCCGAAGAACACCAGCATGATCAGCAGCGGAAGCGGGAGGAAGCGGCCCAGGTTGGACCCGAGGAAGCTGACGACGTCCGGCGTGGGCAACGGGGTGCCGCCGGACACCACGAGAGTCAGGCCGCGGGCGATGCTGAGCATCGCGAGGGTGGCGATGAACGCCGGCAGCTTGCCGTAGCTGACCAGCGCGCCGTTGACCAGACCGGCCACGACGCCGGTGACCAGGCCGAGCACCAGGGCGGCCGGACCTGGCATGCCCGCCTCGGCCGACGCCCAAGCGGCCACCATCGCCGACAGGGCGGCCACGCTGCCCACCGAGAGGTCGATGCCCCCGGACACGATCACGAACGTCGAGCCGAAGGCGAGGATCGCGACGACGGCCGCCTGAACGCCGACGTTGAGCAGGTTCTGCGTGCTCAGGAAGCTCGGCGCGAGGACCGACAGCGCCACGACGAGCACGATCAGGCCGCCGAGCGCCCCGTTCTCGGAGAAGATCTTGCGCGCGTCGAAGCCTCGCGCAGTGGTGCTGGTCATGCCGGGGTCTCCTCGGTGATGCGGTCCTGGACGGCCAGCGCCATGACCTGGTCCTGGGTGGCTCCTGCGGCGGGCAGTTCGCCTGCCACGCGACCGTGCGCCATCACGACGATGCGGTCGCTCATCCCGATGACTTCGGGAAGATCACTGGACACCAGCAGGACGGCGCGACCGCTCGCGGTCATCCGGTTGATGAGCTCGTAGATCTCGACCTTGGCGCCGACGTCGACGCCGCGGGTCGGCTCGTCGAGCACGAGCACCTTCGGATCGGCCAGCAGCCACTTGCCGATGACGACCTTCTGCTGGTTGCCGCCCGACAGCTCACGCACCGGCTGCGAGAGACCGGTGGTCTTCACCCGCAGCGCGCTCGCCATCTCAGCGGCGCGCTGGTCCTGGCGTTTGCGGTCGACGAACCCGGCCGTCGTCGCGGAGCGCAAGGTCACCAGGCCGAGGTTCTCGCCGACCCCGGAGGACAGCACCAGCCCCTGGCCCTTGCGGTCCTCCGGCACCAGGCCCAGGCCGGCACGCATCGCCGCGTGCACGTCCCCGCCGGGCAACCGGCGTCCGGCGACCTCGACGGTGCCGGAGTTGTAGCGGTCCACGCCGAACGCGGCGCGCACGACCTCGGTGCGACCAGCACCGACCAGGCCGGCGATGCCGACGACCTCACCGGCCCTCACCTCGAAGGACACGTCGGCGAACACGCCGTCGCGGGTCAGGCCGTCGACCTTGAGCAACACATCGCCGGGCTGTTGGTCCTGGCGCGGGTACTGCTCGTCGATGCTGCGGCCGACCATCTGCTCGATCATGTGCTGGACGCTCGCGCCGCCCGGCAGCATGGCGACGCTGCGACCGTCGCGCAGCACGGTGATCCGGTCGGCGATGCGCCGGATCTCCTCGAGGTGGTGGGTGATGAAGATCAGGCCAACGCCCTCACGTCGCAGACCGTCCATGATCTCGAGCAGGCGGTCGGTCTCCGTGTCGGTCAGCACCGCTGTCGGCTCGTCCAGCACGAGCAGCCGCGCGTCGAGGTCGAGCGCGCGGGCGATCTCCACCATCTGCTGCCCGGCGATGCCGAGCTCGCGCACCGGCGTCGCCGGATCCACCCGCAGACCGACCCGGTCCAGCAACGCGACGGCGTCGCGGCGGACACGAGCCTTGTCGACGAGCCCGAAGCGTCGCGGGAGGCGGCCGATGAAGAGGTTCTCCGCGACGGAGAGCTCCGGCACCAGGGTCAGTTCCTGGTGGATCACGGCGATGCCCAGGTCGCGCGAGTGCTGCGGCGAGGTGATCCGCACCGGCTGTCCGTCGACGACGATGCGGCCCGCGTCCGGCGCGTGCACACCGGCGAGCACCTTGACCAGCGTCGACTTGCCCGCGCCGTTCTCACCGAGCAGCACGTGCACCTCCCCGGTTCGCACCGCGAAGTTCACGTCGTCGAGCGCGAGAGCGCCGGTGAAGCGCTTGGTGACGCCCTCCGCCACCAGTAGTTCAGCCACGATCTCCCTCTCCACACGATCCGCGCACGATCAGGCGGGCGTTGAGCCGGACGTCTGCCGGCTGCTCGCCGGCGATCAGGGCGAGCAGGCTGCGTGCCGCCTCGCGGCCCATCTCCACGGTCGGCTGGGCGATGACCGTGATGGGCGGGTCGAGCAGGGGGAACCAGGGCTGGTCGTCGTAGACCGCGAGGCCCACGTCGCGCGGCACGACGACGCCGCGGCGGCGCAGTTCCTCCAGTGCGCCGAGCCCCATGAGGTTGTCCATCGCGACCAGTACGGTGGGTGGCTGCGGGAGTGCCATCATCGCCGCGGCGGCGCGCGCTCCGCTCTCCCGGCGGAAGTCGCCGTGCACCACGTGCTCGGGCCGCAACGGCTGACCGAGTCCGGTGACAGCCGCGGAGAACAGTTCCAGCCGCTCACGACCGGTGCTGGTGTCCGCGGGGCCCGCTATCACGCCGATCCGCCGGTGCCCGGCGCGGACGAGGCGGTCGGCCAGGTCGGTCAGCGCCTCGCCCCCGTCCGCGCGGACGATCGGGCAGTCGGCACCCGGCACGGTGCGGTCGAGCAGCACGAGCGGCACGCCGGCGGCCACGACCTCGCCGACCCAGCTCGCGTCGTCGGTCGCGGGGCACACGAGGAGACCGTCCACCCGGCGGTCGAGCAGGGTGCGCACGTAGGTGATCTGCTGCTCGGCGTTCTCGTCCGCGTTGCCGACCACCACGCAGTAGCCGTGCGCACGTGCCTCCTCCTCGACCGCGCGGGCGATCTCGGCGAAGAACGGGTTGACCAGATCGCTGATCACGAGGCCGAGCGTCTTGGTGCTGGTGGTGCGCAGAGATCGGGCGAGCGCGTTCGGCCGGTATCCCAGCTCCGCGATCGCGGCGAGCACGCGGGCGCGGGTCTCCTCGGTCGGAGCGGCGTGACCGTTCAGCACGCGCGAGACCGTCGCCGTGGACACGCCGGCGTGCTGCGCGACGTCCTTCATCGTCGTCACGTCCGCACCTCCTCGTGCGCACTCTGATATCGATTACAGGGCTAGTTAATCGTTTGCACAAGGGTGCTCGTCAAGTTGAACGATCAAGTCTCGGAGCGGGGCCGGCACTGCTGACACGGGCCCGCGCTACGACCGAGTCGGTGGCGAGTAGCGGAATTTCAGCCGCGCGCTAATGTTCGGGATCCGAACCCGTGCTCGATGCGTCACTCTGCGAGCACTGCTTCCACAGGGGGTTGACCAACCGGCGTTCGCGCCGGGAGGGCCCCGGCGCCGATCGTTTCGCCCCCCGAGCGATCGGCGCCGGGTGCAGTCCCACCGGTCGTGGCCGCCCCGAGCCGGGGCCACCGCGGTCGCGTTCGCGCTAGGCGGGGGCGGAGACCCCCACACCGCCCCTGCGGTCCTCACCGAAGCGCTCGATCTCCCGCTGCAGGTCCAGCGGTTGCACACCGACCTCGCGCATGTCAGGCGTGAGCTGGTCGGCGGGCACGAGCCAGCTCACCTCGAACTCGATGCCGTCGAGATCGCGGGCGTAGAGGGCCTTGGTGGTGCCGTGGTCGGAGGCGCCGACGAGTGCGCCTTCGTCACTCAGCCGACCGGCGATCCGACGCAGTTCGCCCAGGGTGTCGACCTCCCAGGCGAGGTGGTAGAGCCCGACGGTGCTCCGGCCGGCGGTCGACGGTCCGGCCTGCGCGCCGATGGCGAACAGCCCCAGGTCGTGGTCGTTGCTGGACCCCTCCGCCTGGAGGAACACCGCTCGGCCCGGCATCTGCATGACGGTTCGGAAGCCGAGCACGTCGCGGTAGAACGTCGCGGCCTTCTCGACGTCCCGCACGTAGAGCACGGCGTGGTTGAGACGTTGGATCGACATGAGCGACTCCGATGTTTGAAACTTCAACCAACGGTAGTTCGTCGCAACGGAAAGTCCAAGGGTGTTCAGCCGACGGGTGTGAGTTCCTTCTGCGCGGGCAGGTCGTCCTCCGAGTCGCCCTCGTGGATCGCCATGCGTTCCTGGATGCGCTTCAACGGTCCCGGTGCCCACCAGGCGGCGTTGCCCAGGAGCTTCAGCACCGCCGGCACGAGGAGCATCCGCACGACGGTGGCGTCGAGCGCCAGCGCGAGGATCATGCCCACCCCGACGAACCGCATCATGGCGATCTGCGAGAACGCGAACGCTCCCGTGACCACGATCAGCAGCAGGGCGGCCGCGGTGATCACCCGGCCGGTCTTCGCCAGACCGGTGGTCACGGCCTCCTCGGTCGACGCGCCACGACCACGTGTCTCGACCATCCGGGAGAGCAGGAAGACCTCGTAGTCCGTCGACAGGCCGAACACCACGGCGGCCATGAGCACCACGACGCCCGACTCGAGCGGCGAGGGCGTCACGCCGAGCAGCGAGGCGCCGTGCCCCTCCTGGAAGATCCACACCAGCACGCCGAAGGTGGCGGACAGGCTCAGCGCGCTCATCACGACGGCCTTGATCGGCAGCAGCAGCGAGCCGAACGCGAGGAACATGAGCACGAACGTCGCGCCGACCAGCAGCAGGACCATCCACGGCAGCTTGGCGCCGATCTCGTCGAGGCTGTCGGTGACCATCGCGGTACTTCCCCCCACCAGGACCTCGGTACCTGCCGGGGGAGTGAGCGCGCGGACCTCGCGCAGCGCCTGCTTCGACTCGTCGCTCAGGGCGTCGCCCGCCAAGCCGGCGGACAGCAGCGTCACGCCGTTGCGCGGCTGGGCCGCGGGCTGCACGGATCTCACGCCGGGGACGTCGCCGACCCGTTCGACGTAGTCCTGCAGGGCGGCCTGGTCGGGTGAACCGCTCAGGACGAGCTTGAGCCCGGTGTTGGACAGGGCCGAGAAGTCCTCGCCGATCGTCTCGGCGGCGACCCGCGCCGAGTTGCCCTCCGGCAGCACCTTCTCGGTGACCTCGCCGAACTTCACGCCCAGGAAGGGAGTGCCCAGCGCGAGCAGCACGACGACGATCGGCAGCGCGAAGAGCAGCGGCCGCTTCATCACGCGCCCGCCGAGTGTCCGCCAGCCACCGCCTTCCTCGCCTCGGGCCGCGCGCTTGCGCCACGGCATCGCGAACTTGTCGACCCGGTGGCCCAGCACGCCGAGCAGAGCGGGGAGCAGCGTCAGCGAGACGATCGCCGCGATGGCCACCGCGGACATGCCGCCGTAGCTCAGCGACTTCAGGAACCCCTGCGGGAACAGCAGCAACCCGGCGAGGGCGATCACCAGCAGCGTGGCGGAGAAGGCCACGGTCCGCCCGGCGGAGGAGACCGTGCGTCGGACGGCGTCCTGCGTGCTGCGACCGGCCGCGAGTTCCTCGCGGAACCGGCCGACCATGAACAAGCCGTAGTCGATCGCCATGCCGAGGCCCAGCAGGCTCGCCACGTTGACCGCGAAGGAGTTCACGTCGGCACCGAGCGAGATCGCGTGCAGCACGCCCAGCGCACCCATGATCGACAGTCCGCCGACCACCACGGGCAGCGACGCGGCGACGAGGCCGCCGAAGATGACGACGAGCAGGACGAGCACGACGGGCAGCGAGACGGCTTCGGCCTTGGCGAGGTCGGAGGCGGACACGTCGCTGATCGCCGCCTGCGTGGGCACGAGACCGCCGACCTGCGAGGACACACCGTCGACCGTGAGCTCGTCGCGGATCTGCTCGAACTGCTTGATCTGCGTGTTGGAGTCACCCGAGGCCAGCGTGATCGACACCAGTGCCTTGCTCTTGTCCTGCGTCGTGAACTCCGGGCGCTGGGTGCTCCAGTAGGACTGGGCGGCCTTGACGACGTCGCGGGGGAGGGCGGCGAGCACGCGCTTGACCTTGTCGGCGACCTGCGGCGAGTCGACCGTGCTCCCGGCGGGTGCCGTGTAGATCACGAGCACGTCACCGCCCTGGCGGCCGAACGCGTCCTGCGCGACCTGGTTCGCCCGCGCGGCCTCGCTGTTCGGCGCCTCGTAGCCGCCCTGGCTGAGCCGGTCGAAGACACCGAGTCCCCATGCGCCGCCGGCGGCGGAGAGCAGCACCACCGCGACCAGGACCACCCAGCGTCGGCGGTGTGCGAACGAGCCCCACTTCGCGAACACGGTCGTCCTCCTGCGCTGGTGGTGGGCGGCCAAGCCGCAGAGCTACCGTTTGCGTGAATGGCGTCAACTCGGTGAACACTGTTCACCGAGCGCTGATCGAAGGTATACCTGGTGAACGGTGTTCACAACCCGATGGGGTGACATATGACCGAGGCCACGCGCCGAGATCGACTTCGTGCGGACACGGAGCGCGAGATCCGGCAGCAGGCCCGCGCCCTGCTCGTGCAGCACGGCCGTGATGCGGTGACGTTGCGTGCCATCGCCCGAGAAGTGGGCATCACCGCCCCGGCGCTGTACCGGTACTACGACTCACGCGAGGACCTGCTGCGCAGGCTCGCCGACGACATCTGCGGCGACCTGGCGGTCGAACTCGACGCGCAACTCGTGGAACTTCCCGAGGACGACGTGAACGCTCAGGTCTTCGCCGTGTGCCGCGGTTTCCGCCGATGGGCGCTGGCGCACCCGCAGGAGTTCGCCCTGGTGTTCGCGTCGGCCGACGGCGCGGCCGGGCCGTGCGAGGCGGGGGACGCGGTCGGCGACCAGTTCGGCCAGGTGTTCCTGGAGGTCGCCGGACGGTTGATCGCAAGCCATCCCGTGCCGAAGCAGATCGACGACGACGTGCCGGAAGAGCTGCACGCCGACCTGATCGCGTTCCAGCAGGTGCTGGTCAACGCCGTGAACCACCACGGCGGCGCGGTGTCGGCCGAGACCCTCAGCCTCGGCGCGATCCACCACATCGTGCAGTCGTGGGTCCGGCTCTACGGACACGTGGCGCTGGAGGTGTTCGGCCGCTTCCCCTTCGCGGTGTCCAACCCCGAGTCGCTGTTCGACTCGATGCTGAAGGAGATGATCAGCGAGATAGGGCTCGAAGACTGAAACGATGGGAGCTTTCGTTCCGCAACACGGAACGAAAGCTCCCATCGTTTCGCTACAGCACGATGTTGACCAGGCGGCCGGGGACGACGATCACCTTGCGCGGCTGCTTGCCGTCGACCAGTTCGGCGATCTTCTCCTCGCCCAGCGCGGCGGCCTTCACCTCGTCCTGACCCGCGGTGGCCGGGACGGTGATGCGCGAACGCACCTTGCCGTTGACCTGGATCGGGTACTCGACCGAGTCCTCGATCAGGTACTGCTCGTCGGCGACGGGGAAGGGGCCGTGCGCCAGCGACTCGCCGTGACCCAGACGCGACCACAACTCCTCGGCGATGTGCGGACTCAACGGCGCCAGCATCAGCACCATGTCCTCGGCGATCACCCTCGGCGTGCCCGCGGTCGAGCTGTAGGCCTTGGTGACGTGGTTGTTCAGCTCGATCAGCTTCGCGCCCGCCGTGTTGTAGCGCAGGTTCACGTAATCGTCGTGCACGCCCGCGATCGCCTTGTGCAGCGCGCGCAGCGACTCCTCGGACGGCTGCTCGTCGGTGATCCGCAGCTCACCGGTGTTCTCGTCGATGAGGTTGCGCCACAGCCGCTGCAGGAACCGTTGCGCGCCGACCACGTCCTTGGTCGCCCACGGGCGGGACACGTCCATCGGCCCCATGGACATCTCGTACAGACGGAACGTGTCGGCGCCGTAGTTCTCGGCCATCTCGTCCGGCGTGACGACGTTGCGCAGGCTCTTGCCCATCTTCCCGTACTCGCGGTTGACCTCTTGGCCGTCGTGGAAGAACTTGCCGTTCTCCTCGACGACGTCGTCGGCCGGCACGTACGTGCCCCGTGAGTCGGTGTAGGCGTAGGCCTGGATGTAGCCCTGGTTGAACAGGCGACGGTACGGCTCGTCCGAGGACACGTGGCCCAGGTCGAACAGCACCTTCTGCCAGAACCGCGAGTACAGCAGGTGCAGCACCGCGTGCTCGACACCACCGATGTACAGGTCGACGCCGCCGGGGTCGTTCGCGCCGTGCTCCTGCGGGCGCGGGCCCAGCCAGTAGCGCTCGTTCTCGGCGTTGACGAACCTGGAGTCCTCGGTCGGGTCGACGTAGCGCAGCTGGTACCAGCACGAGCCCGCCCAGTTGGGCATCGTGTTGGTGTCGCGGTAGTAGGTCTTCGGGCCGTCGCCCAGATCCAGCTCGACCGCGGTCCACTCCGTGGCGCGCGACAGCGGCGGCGACGGCTCGGTGTTCGCATCCTCCGGGTCGAACGTCCTGGGGGAGTAGTCGTCCACCTCGGGCAGTTCGACCGGCAGCATCGACTCGGGCAGCGCGATCGGCGTGCCTTCGGAGTCGTAGACGATCGGGAACGGCTCGCCCCAGTAGCGCTGCCGGGAGAACAGCCAGTCGCGCAGCTTGTACTGCACGGTTCCTTCGCCGTGACCCTGCTCCTCCAGCCAGGAGATGATCGTCTTCTTGGCCTCGCCGATGCCCAGTCCGTCCAGGAATCCGGAGTTGACGGCCGGTCCCTCACCGGTGAACGCCTCGCCCTCGAAGCCCTCGTTCGGCTGGACGGTGCGGACGATGGGCAGACCGAACGAGGTCGCGAAGTCCCAGTCGCGCTGGTCCTGGCCGGGCACGGCCATGATCGCACCGGTGCCGTACCCCATCAGCACGTAGTCGGCGATGAAGACGGGGATCTGCTCGCCGTTGACCGGGTTGGTCGCGTACGCACCGGTGAAGACACCGGTCTTGTCCTTGTTCTCCTGGCGGTCCAGCTCCGACTTCATGGAGGCCGCGCGACGGTAACCGGCGATCGCCTCGGCCGGGGTCGCCGCGCCACCGGTCCACCGGGCGTCCACATCGGACGGCCACTCGGCGGCTGCGATCTCGTCCACCAGCGGATGCTCCGGCGCCAGCACCATGTAGGTCGCGCCGAACAGCGTGTCGGGACGGGTCGTGAAGACCTCGATGCTGTCGTCGTGGCCCACACCGAACCGGACGCGGGCACCGTGCGAGCGACCGATCCAGTTGCGCTGCATGGCCTTGACCTTCTCCGGCCACTCCAGCCGGTCCAGGTCGTCGATCAGCCGGTCGGCGTACGCGGTGATCCGCATCATCCACTGGCGCAGGTTGCGGCGGAACACCGGGAAGTTGCCGCGCTCACTGCGACCGTCGGCGGTGACCTCCTCGTTGGCCAGCACCGTGCCCAGGCCGGGGCACCAGTTGACCGGTGCCTCGGACAGATACGCCAGGCGGTAGGAGCCCAGCACCTTCTGCCGCTCCGCGCGGGACAGCTCGCCCCACGCCCGCCCGTCCGGGGTGGACCGTGCGCCTTCGGCGAACTCGGCTTCCAGCTCCGCGATGGGACGCGCCTTGCCGATCCGCTCGTCGTACCAGGAGTTGAAGATCTGCAGGAAGATCCACTGAGTCCACTTGTAGTAGCCGGGGTCGATCGTGGAGATGCGACGCCGCTCGTCGTGACCCAGACCCAGCCTGCGGATCTGTCGCAGGTAGGTCTCGATGTTCTCCTCAGTGGTCTTGCGCGGGTGCTGGCCGGTCTGCACCGCGTACTGCTCGGCCGGCAGGCCGAACGCGTCGAATCCCATGGTGTGCAGCACGTTGCGGCCGTTCATCCGGTGGTACCGGGCGAAGACGTCCGTGCCGATGAAACCCAGCGGGTGGCCGACGTGCAGGCCCGCGCCGGACGGATAGGGGAACATGTCCTGCACGAAGAGCTTGTCCTGCGGCACCGGCTCGCCGGTCGCCAGCGGGCCTACCGGGTTCGGCGCGTGGAAGGTGCCGTGCTCCCCCCAGTACTGCTGCCACCGGCGCTCGATCTCGCCCGCCAGCTCAGCGGTGTAGCGGAAGGCAGGCGTCTCGGCCGCCGCATCGGTGCTCATCAGAACGTCCCTCTCCATCGGTCCCTGCCCCCTGACATGACGAAACCCCTCAGCCCAGACGGGCATGAGGGGCGGCCGCGCCAACCTTGCAACGTGGTCGGCGCGGCTAGATAAGGAGCAGGCGGGCCGTGCTCATGCTTCTACGGTACCCGGCGAGGCAATCCGGATCGAAACCACCCTTGTCGCCTGCAGCACATCTGACCGGGGTGGATGCGTGGCGTGTCGCAGCGCAGACCTACTCTCGAAGGCGTGAACTTCGCCGCCTCGGACCTCGGTGCCGCTCCTCTGATGCTGCGGACCCTCCTTCTGGTGGTGCTCGGCCTGGTCGGCCTGGCACTCGCGCTGACCGGTCACCTCGGCTGGCGGGGCAAGCTCAAGCGCAACCGCTTCGTCGGTGTTCGCACCGCCGCGACCTTGCGCGACGACGACACGTTCCGGCTGGCGAACCAGGTGGCAGGCGTGCCGAACCTGGTCGCCGGGCTGATCGCGGTCGTGTCCGCCGTCGTGTCGTTCTTCCTGCCGTCGAGCGGCGGGACGATCACCGTCGCCGTGCTCGGAGCGGTCGGCACGGTGGCCGTCGCCATCGGCGGCGGCTTGCTCGGACACCGCGCGGCCGAGGCCGTGCCCGAGCCGGAGGCCCCGAAGGGTTGCGGGGGTTGCGCGTGCGGCGCCGGAGGGTGCGGCGGCCTCGCCCGCGCCTGAGCGCGCTGGTTTCACGTGAATCAGTGAACCGGCCGCGCTAGTTCTGACGCACGTCCGCGGGGTGGGTGGCGAGCAGCGCCAGGGGCATCCCCTGCCGCCGGAGCACCCGGCCCCACAGGTCGACGCCCGACGGCGTGAGCACGTCGTCCGGCAGCCCCGGCACGACGATCCAGTCGCCGCGATCGATCTCGCTCGCCAACTGCTGCTCTCCCCAGCCTGCGTACCCGGCGAACACCCGCAGTCCACGCACCTTCGGCATCAGGGCGTCCGGGTCGGAGTCGAGGTCGATCAGCGCGACCGGTCCGCGCACGCCGACGACGCCGTCGATGGTCGACACGTCCTCACCGGTTCGAAGCGCCGCGAGGCACAGTGCGGTCTTCTGCTCCACCGGACCACCGATGTAGACGGCTTGTGGGCGCGACACGTGCGGACCCCAGTTGGGCAGCACGTCGTGCACCGCCACCTCGCTGGGGCGGTTGAGCACCACGCCGAGCGTGCCCTCGCCCCGGTGGTCGATCACGTAGACCACCGCGCGGCGGAAGTTGGAGTCGGTCAGGCTCGGTGCCGCGACAAGCAGGGCACCCGCCTCGACTTCGGCATCTGGTCGCACACGGCCCATGATTTCACCTGGAGATTGCGGGAGGGTCGTCACACCTGAGGCGGAACATTCGCGGGGGGTCGCTCGTTGTACGAGATGTCAGGTGCTCCGTGTCCCCCGGGCTCAACTGAGAACCGCCTTCACGGAATACCGTTCGGCTGGAGCCGTGTCGTGCATATTCGCCGAGAGGCGACCGAGCACCTGGCGCACGAAAGCCGGGCCCTCACGGGTCCGGCTTTCGTCGTTCTGACCGTAGGCTCAGCCGGGTGAAAGAGGCCGTGACAGCGATCGCGCACCCCCAGTACGAGGGGCACCACCAGGGCACGCGCCGCTTGCTCGGCATCCCTGACTTCCGCCGTCTGCTGGTGAGCCGTCTGGCCGCCCAGTGGGGCGACGGTCTCTTCCAGGCCGGCCTCGCGGGCGCGGTGCTGTTCAACCCGGAACGTCAGGCCGATCCGGCCGCGATCGCCGCCGGGTTCGCCGTCCTCCTGCTGCCGTACTCCGTCGTCGGCCCCTTCGCAGGCGCGCTGCTCGACCGGTGGGACCGCCGCCGGGTGCTGGTGACCGCCAACCTGGTCCGTGCGATGTTCGTGCTGTTCACCGCCGTCGCCGTCGGTGCGGGCCTCGACGACGTGGCGCTGTACGCCTCAGCGCTCATGGTGACCGGTGTGAGTCGGTTCGTGGGGTCGGGCCTGTCGGCCTCGCTCCCGCACGTCGTGCCGTCGGGCAATCTCGTCGAAGCCAACGCGCTGGCCGCCACCCTCGGCGCGCTGACCGCGGTGGTGGGCGCCGGGTGCGCGATGGGCTTGCGCGGACTGTTGGGGGCCGGTGACGGCGGTTCAGCCTGGACCACGAGCTTCGCCCTGATCGGCTCAGTGGCCGCCGCTGTTCTCGCCGCGCGCTTCAGACGCGGCGTGCTCGGTCCGGACCAGGTGGACGAACCCAGCCGGACCGTCACCGCCGTGGCGCTCGGCCTGGTCGACGGTGCTCGCGCGGCATGGCGGGCACCGTCGGTGCGGGCGGGCCTCGTGGCTTTGCTCGCGCATCGCGCCGCCTTCGGCGCATCGTTGCTGATCACACTGCTCCTGATGCGCTACGCGTTCACCGACAGCGGCCCGTTCAAGGCGGGCATGGCGGGTCTGGGTGAGGTTGCCGTCGCCGGTGGTGCGGGAATCCTGGTCGCCGGTCTCACGACGGACCGGGTCGTCGACGTGCTCGGAAGGCGCGGCACGGTGTCCGCGGCGCTGGTGTTCGCGGCGGTGGCCCAGTTGGGATTGGGACTGCCGATGCTGCTCCCCACGATCCTGCTCGCTGCGTTCTTCATCACACTCGCCGGTCAGGTCGTCAAACTGTGCGTGGACGCCGCGGTGCAGAGCGACATCGGCGACGAGGTGCGCGGCCGCGTGTTCGCCCTCTACGACACGCTGTTCAACGTCACCCAGGTCGCCGCGGTGGCGACCGCTGCCGCCGTGGTCCCGATGGACGGCCGCTCACCGGGCCTCATCATCACCGCCACCGTCGTCTACCTGCTCGGACTCGTCGGCTACCTGCTGATGTTGCGACGCGGTCGCTGACGTTCGCTCGCGGGTTCGACACGGCAGCGGGCGGGTAGCCGGCGTCTCCGGCGACGACGGTCACCGCGCAAGACCGTCACACAGCCGGTGGCTCGATGCCCTGTTCCCGCGCCCACGCCAGCAACTCCGCGACCGCTTCGTCGTGGTCGAGCGGCCCCCGGTCGAGCCGCAGCTCCTTGAGGAACGTCCAGGCCTTGCCGACCTGCGGGCCCGGCGGGAGCCCGAGCAGCTTCATGATCTCGTTGCCGTCGAGATCGGGACGGACCCTCTTGAGGTCTTCCTCGGCGGCGAGCAGCGCGATGCGTGCCTCGAGGTCGTCGTAGGTCCGCTGCAGCGCACTGGCCTTGCGCCTGTTGCGCGTGGTGGAGTCCGCCCGCACCAGCTTGTGCAGCCGGCTCAGCAGCGGACCGGCATCGGTGACATAACGCCGCACCGCCGAATCGGTCCACTCACCGTTGCCGTAACCGTGGAACCGCAGGTGGAGGTACACGAGCTGGGCGACGTCCTCGATGACCTCCTTCGAGTACCGCAGTGCGCGCAAACGCTTGCGGATCATCTTGGCGCCGACCACCTCGTGGTGGTGGAACGAGACCCCACCGCCGGACTCGAACTTCCGGGTGTCGGGCTTGCCGATGTCGTGCAGCAACGCCGCGAGCCGCAGCACGAGGTCGGGCGACTCGCCCGGCTCCTCCAGATCGATGGCCTGGTCCAGCACGACGAGGGAGTGGTGGTACACGTCCTTGTGCTGGTGGTGCTCGTCGATCTCGAGCTTCATCGCGGGCACCTCCGGCAGCACGACCGCCGCGAGCCCGGTCTCGACCATCAGCTCGATCCCCTTGCGCGGGTGTGCCCCGCACAGCAGCTTCGACAGCTCGGCCTGCACGCGCTCCGGGGTGATCCTGGCCAGTTCACCGGCCATGGCGGTCATCGCCTCGACCACCCGCGGCGCGGCCGAGAAGCCGAGCTGCGAGACGAAACGGGCCGCCCGCAGCATCCGCAAGGGGTCGTCGGCGAACGACTCCTGTGGCGTCGCGGGGGTGTCGAGCACGCCCTCGGCCAGGGCCTGCTCGCCACCGGTCGGGTCGACGAACCGGTGCTGGGCCAACTCGAACGCCATCGCGTTGACGGTGAAGTCGCGCCGGAGGAGGTCCCCCTCGATGGTGTCGCCGAAGATCACCTCGGGGTTGCGTGTGACGCGGTCGTAGGTGTCCGCACGGAACGTGGTGATTTCAACAGTGGTGCCGCGCTTCCTCGCGCCGACGGTGCCGAAGGCGATGCCCGTGTCCCACACCGCGTCGGCCCAGCCGGACAGGATCCGCTGAACCTGAGCGGGCCGTGCGTCGGTCGTGAAGTCGAGGTCGTTGCTCGGCCGTTCGAGGATCGCGTCCCTGACACTGCCTCCCACCAGGTACAGCTGGTGGCCGGCTTCGGCGAACCGGTCGGCCAGCTCTTCGGCGACCGGGGAGAGGGGCAGCAGTTCCACCACCGCATTCTGCTTCGCACGGGCCGGGTTGTCGTTCGCGATCGAAGGGAACACGAGGAGCCAGGGTAGAGGGACTCCGCTTCTCTCACGCCTCGTACAGGGGCGACGACGGCCTGCAACGTCAGGTCGCCACTACCATCGGGCCCATGCCCCAGTCGTCCGGTCGTTCCGGCGGTATGAAGCCGGGGCGCCGGAACCGGCGCCGGGGCCGTCGGCTGAAGACCGTTGACGAGACGTCAGCTGGTGGTCTGGTGCTCGACGCCGATCACCGCTGCGCCGCGGTGATCGGCAGGCTCGACCGTCGGGGCCGCCTGTTGTGGTCCTTGCCCAAGGGTCACATCGAGGCTGGTGAGACCGCCGAGCAGACCGCGGTGCGCGAGGTCGCTGAGGAGACCGGTATTCATAGCAGGGTGCTGCGCCCGCTCGGCTCGATCGACTACTGGTTCGTCGCCGACGACCGGCGGGTGCACAAGACCGTCCACCACTTCCTTCTCGAAGCGTTGGGCGGAGAGCTTTCCGACGAGGACGTGGAGGTCACCGAGGTGGCGTGGGTGCCCCTTGGCGAATTGGACGAACGGCTCGCCTACGCGGACGAGCGTCGGCTGGTCCGTCGTGCAGCGGAACTGCTCGCCGATCGCGTCAACCGGAACGGAGCGGAGTCAGCGTGAAAAGGCTCCTGTCCGCGCTCGCGACCGCCGGTTTCCTCCTGGCGGTCGGCGCGACAACCGCGCCCGCGACAGCGGCGCCCGCCGACGGCGGTGGAAGACACCCGGTCAAGCCCGCTCCGGCGACGCAGGTGTGGGCGACCCGCCAGGTGTCCGCCGAGCCGGGTCAGCAATCGCCCACGTGGCTGCGGTTGGACGTCGAGCAGCTGACACCGAGGGTGATCACCGCCGACTCGCCGGCGGCCGTCACGGTGTCCGGCAAGGTCGTCAACATCGGTGACCGCAAACTCACCGACGTCGACTTCCGGTTGGAGCGCGGCGCGGCTCTGACCAAGGAGGACGAGCTGCGCGGCGCGCTTCGCGAGCCTGCGGACGCCGAGCTCGTCCAGCCGTTGTTCACTTCGATCAGCAAGGTGCTCGAGCCCGGCCAGAGCCAGCCGTTCAGCTTCGACGTCCCGCTCAAGGGGAGCACCTCGAACTCGCTGGCGCTCGAGACGCCCGGCATCTACCCGATCCTGGCCAACGTCAACGGCAAACCGGACTACGGCGGCCGCGCGAGGCTCGCCGCGTTGAGCACGCTGCTCCCGGTGCTGGGTGTCCCCGGCGGCGAGGCACGTCCCAAGCCGGTCGCTCCTGC
>DASYMV010000229.1:0-7625 GCA_036008865.1 Pseudonocardiaceae bacterium
GCAGCAGGGCGACGAGAGCGTAGTTCGCCAGCAGCGAGGACCCACCGTAGGACAGGAACGGCATCGTCATGCCGGTCAACGGGATCAGCGTGGTCACGCCACCCACGACCACGAAGAGCTGCAGCGTCATGGAGAACGACGCTCCCCCGGCCAGCAACTTGCCGAAGGTGTCGCGCGCGGCGAGCGCGGCGTGCACCCCTCGCGTGACGAGCAGCAGGTAGACCAACAGGACCATGCTCAGACCGATCAGGCCGAGTTCCTCGCCGATCGCGGCGCTGATGAAATCAGTGTTGGCGAACGGCACGGTGTCCGGTCTCCCCGCCCCCAGACCGGTTCCACCGAGCCCGCCGGTCGCGAACCCGAACAACGCCTCCGAGACCTGGTAGCCCGACGTCGAGTAGTGGGCGAACGGGTCACCCCACACCGACACCCGCGCACGGACGTGGCCGAACAGGTGGTAGCCGGCAAAACATCCGGCCGCGAAGAACAACAAGCCGATCAGCAACCACGACACCCTCGACGTCGCCAGGTAGATCATCACCAGGACCACCCCGAAGAACAGCAGCGAGGCGCCCAACTCCTTCTCCAGCACGAGTACGACGACCGCGATCATCCACGCCGCGATGAGCGGCGCGAGGTCACGAGGTCTCGGCAGCGTCATCCCGAGGAAGTGCTTCCCCGCCGACGTGAACAGATCCCGCTTGGCCACCAGGAAGGCCGCGACGAAAACGATGATGAGCACCCTGGCGAACTCTCCGGGCTGGACGGACAGCGGCCCCAGCCGCAGCCACAGCTTCGCCCCGTTGACCTCGGAGACGCTGCTGGGCAACACGCCCGGCAGGATCAGCAGTGCGAGACCGGCCACGCCGCAGGTGTAGCCGTAGCCCACCAGCCTGCGGTGGTCGCGCACCACGCCCAGCAAGCCGATGAGCACCAGCACGCCCAGAGCCGTCCACACCACCTGACGCGGCGCGCTGTCGACCGGCACGTCCTCGCCCGCGCGGACGGCGTTGGCCGCGTCGGCCACATCCAGCCGGTGGATCATCACCAGGCCGAGCCCGTTGAGCAGCGCCACGCACGGCAGGATCAACGGGTCCGCCATCGGAGCGAGGCGCCTCACCGCCAGATGTGCCAAGGACAGCAGCGCGAAGAACGCCGCCCACAGACCCAGTGCGGTGGCGGGGTGGTGCTGCGACTGGTTCGCCTCGACCAGCAGCATCCCCGACGCCGTGATCA
Source organism: Pseudonocardiaceae bacterium (assembly GCA_036008865.1). Lineage (GTDB taxonomy): Bacteria > Actinomycetota > Actinomycetes > Mycobacteriales > Pseudonocardiaceae > DASYMV01. Next base: position 1,237 of record DASYMV010000229.1, read on the forward strand.
CGCCCGCGAAGGCGAAGAGGGCGAGTTCGACCCGGCGTCGGCGCACCGCGGCCGACCGCGGCTCGTCGGCGAGCGCCATCGGGGTCTCGCCTCGCACATCTCCATGGCAGCAGCCCCGGCGTGGGTGACACGTGAAGCGAGGCGGGAATCCGACGCGTGTCCGTGCGTTGATCTCGAGGTGACCTCTGCGACGACCCGGTTCTCCGTGCTCGACCGTTCGCGCACCCGCCACGGGCGCGACCACGCGCAGTCATTGCGCGACACCGTCGAGTTCGCGAAGCACGCAGAAGCGTTGGGCTACCACCGGTTCTGGGTCTCCGAGCACCACAGCGTGCCCGGCGTGGCGGGTTCGGCACCGACGGTCCTGGCGGCCGCCGTCGCGGCGGCCACGTCGCGCATCCGGGTCGGCACGGGCGGCGTCATGCTCCCCAACCACCAGCCGCTCGTGGTCGCCGAGCAGTTCGGCGTGCTCGAATCCCTGCATCCTGGACGTATCGACATGGGTCTCGGGCGTTCCGTCGGCTTCACCGGAGGAATCCGGCGGGCGCTCGGCCGCGACAAGGACGGGGCCGAGCGGTTCGGCGCACAGCTCGCGGAGCTGCTCGGGTACTTCACCGGCGACCAGCAGGCGCATCCGCACGTCCACGCCTGGCCTGCCGAGGGCCTGCGGGTGCAGCCGTTCGTGCTCGCCACGGGCTCGGGCGCCGACCACGCCGCCGAGGCGGGACTGCCCCTGGTGATCGCGCAGGTACGAGGTGAGGACCAGATGATGCGCGCGATCGAGCGCTACCGCGAACTCTTCCGGCCCTCCGGGTGGTCCGACCGCCCGTACGTCGTCGTCTCCACCGACATCGCGATCGCCGAAACCGGCGAACTCGCCCGTCAACTGCTCGTGCCCGAAGCTTGGTCGAGCGCCTGCTCACGCACGCACGGCGAGTTCCCGCCGTTGCTCCCGGCCGAGCACGTGCTGGCACTGGAGATGAGCGACCGCGAGCGGGCCCTGTTCGACGAGGCGATGCGCGGACGCCTGCACGGCACCGCCGAGGAGGTCGCGCCCGCGCTCGACCGGCTCGTGGGGCGCACGGGCGCGAACGAGGTGCTGGTGACCACGAGCACCTACGACCGCGGCCAGATGCTGGACTCCTACCGGCGCCTGGCGCGGATGGTCGACCTGCGCGCCGACTGAGGCGGCCGGAGAATCAAGGCGGTAGACGGCACGACGCACTCCCCGGAAGGAAGCGATTCGTGTGGCAGTCACCGTGGCTGAGCAATTCGTGCGAGTAATCGTCCGCGCCGGCGTGCAACGCATCTACGGGATCGTCGGCGACAGCCTCAATCCCGTCGTCGACGCCGTGCGCCGAACCCAGGGCATCGACTGGGTGAACGTGCACCACGAGGAGGCCGCGGCCTTCGCGGCCGCGGCTGAAGCGCAACTCACCGGGCGGCTCACGGTGTGCGCGGGAAGCTCCGGACCGGGCAACCTGCACCTGATCAACGGTCTGTACGACGCCCACCGCACCGGCGCACCGGTCCTCGCCCTCGCCTCGCACATCCAGTCCACCCAGATGGGCACCGAGTTCTTCCAGGAGACCCATCCCGAGGCGGTGTTCGCCGAGTGCAGTCACTACTGCGAGACGGTCTCGCAGGCCGAGCAGATGCCGCGGTTGCTGCGCATCGCGATGCAGACCGCGATCGCCCGGCGCGGCGTGTCGGTGATCGTGCTTCCCGGCGACGTCGCCGAGCGCGACGCCGTTCGCCCCACCGCCACGGGTCAGGTCGCTGACGTGCCCCCGACCGTGCAGCCGGCAGCGGAGCAGATCGAGCGGCTGGCGGACCTGCTCAACGCGGCCGAGAAGGTGATGCTGTTCTGCGGCGCGGGTTGTCGCGACGCCCACGACGACGTGATGGCGTTGGCAGGGCGCTTGCACTCCCCCGTCGGGCACGCGCTGGGCGGCAAGGAGTGGATCCAGTTCGACAACCCGTACGACGTCGGCATGAGCGGACTGCTCGGCTACGGCGCCTGCCACGAAGCGATGCACGCGGCCGACCTGGTGGTGTTGCTGGGCACCGACTTCCCTTACGACAACTTCCTACCGCAGCGCAACACCGTGCAGGTGGACATCGAGCCCACACACCTGGGCAGGCGCACGCCGCTCGAACTGGGGGTCCACGGCGATGTGCGGGAGTGCATCCGAGCGGTCCTGCCGCACCTGCGGTCGCGCACAGATCGGTCGTACCTGGACAGGATGCTCCATCTGCACGCCCGCACGCTGGAGAGGGTCGTCAACGCCTACACCAGGAACGTGGAGACGCACGTTCCCATCCACCCCGAGTACGCCGCCGACGTGCTCGACCAGGCCGCCGCCGACGACGCGGTGTTCACCGTGGACACGGGCATGTGCAACGTCTGGGCGGCCCGCTACATCACGCCGGGGCCCGGCAGGCGGATCCTCGGTTCATTCCGTCACGGCACGATGGCGAACGCGCTGCCGCACGCCATCGGCGCCCAGTTCGCCGACCAGGAACGTCAGGTCATCTCGATATCAGGTGACGGGGGCCTCAGCATGCTGCTCGGCGAACTGCTCACGCTCGTCGCGAACCGCCTGCCCGTGACCGTCGTGCTGTTCAACAACAACTCGCTCGGCATGATCAAGCTCGAGATGATGGTCGACGGGCTGCCGCCGTATCAGACCGACCACATACCGGTGAACTACACGGCGATCGCGTCGGCGATGGGGATCCACTCCGTCCGCGCGGAGAAGCCCGGAGAGGTGTACGACGCGCTGCGCGACGGTCTTGACCACCGCGGTCCGTCACTGGTGGAACTGGTCACCGATCCCAACGCGCTGTCGATGCCGCCGAACATCACCGCCGAGCAGGTCAAGGGCTTCGCGCTCGCGGTGAGCCGCACCGTGCTGGCCGGAGGGGTCGGTTCCATGCTGCAGATGGCGAGGTCGAATCTCCGCAACGTCCCGCTCCGGTGATTGCTTTTGGTCTGCACTGAAGCAATCGAGGTCGCCGATTCAAATCAGTGGCCGGGGTCACAAAGTCTTTCACCAGGTGAAAACCACGATGGCTCGCGGCCGGGCACTGCCCCGACAGTGCTCGGCATGACACGTTTCGTGCGCAACCAGTGGTACGTCGCCGCTTACGGCTCCGAGGTGGGACGCGAGCTCTTCGCGCGGACGATCCTCGGCGAGCCCCTCGTCTTCTACCGGACGCAGGAAGGAAGCGTGATCGCGCTCGCCGACCGGTGCGTGCACCGCCGCTTTCCGCTGTCGGAGAGCCGCCTGGTGGACGACACGATCGTGTGCGGCTACCACGGGTTCACCTACGACAAGGGCGGTAGCTGCGTCTTCGTGCCCGGCCAGCAGCGCATCCCGCGAACAGCCCGCGTGGCGTCCTACCCCGTCGTCGAGCAGGACTCGTTCGTCTGGGTGTGGATCGGCGACGCCGACCGCGCGGACCCCGCCCTGATCCCCCGCGCGCCGTGGCTCGCCGACCCGGCGTACACGACGGTGTACGGCATGGAGCCGCTGGCGGCACGGTACGAGTTGCTGGTGGACAACCTCATGGATCTGTCCCACGAGACCTACCTGCACGGCGGCTACATCGGCACGCCGGAGGTGGCGAACACGCCGATCACCACCGAGGTGGACGACGAGAAGGGGATCATCTACGTCAGCCGGCACATGGCCGACGCGGAGTGCCCGTCCTTCTACGCCAAGTCCACCGGCATCGAGGGCCGGATCACGCGCTGGCAGGACATCGAGTACCACCCGCCGTGCCTGTACCAGCTGCACAGCAGGATCGCCCCGGTCGGCGTGCTGCCGAACGCCGACGGCACGGACCCGGACGCCTTCCACGTGGAAGTGGTCTACGCGATCACGCCGGAGACCGAGAACAGCACGCACGACTTCTGGGCCGTCGCCCGCGACTTCGCCCTCGACGACGCCGGGGTCTCGGAATTCCTGCGGGAGAACAACCGCACCGTGGTGCTGCAGGACGTGACCGCCCTGAACGTCCTCGAGAAGGTCATCGCCGGTGAGCCCGAGGGGTATCAGGAGCTCAGTGTCAACATCGACACCGGGGGTCTGGCGGCACGCCGCATCCTGAAGCGGATGGCGGAGCAGAACCGGCAGACGGCGGTGGTGCGCTCATGACCGAGCCGGCACGGATGTTGCACGGCGACACGGTGTTCCGCATCGACTGGGTGCTCGGCACCGACCTGTTGCGGGGCGTGTGCCACTGCCACGCCGAACGGGAGTCGGAGGATCCGGTCGAGCTGTGGGAGTGGCTGCTCGCGCACCCGGAGGGCCACGAGCCGCCGACCGCGGCAGAGCCCGTGCGGGAGCCCGTCACGGTGGGAGCGACGTCGTGAAGACACCTCCGCACACCGAAGTCGAGCTGAAGCTGGTGGTGGCGCGCAAGGAGATCGTGGCCGACGGCGTCGCACTGCTGGCGCTGCGCCATCCGGACGGGCAGCCGCTGCCGGAATGGGAACCGGGCGCGCACGTCGATCTGGTGCTGCGGTCCGACCTCGTGCGGCAGTACTCGCTGTGCGGCGATCCCCGTGACCGGTCGGAGCTGCAGGTCGCCGTGCTGCGCGAGGCCGACGGCCGGGGCGGTTCGGACCACGTGCACGAGCGGCTGGTCGAGGACGACCTGGTACTGGTTCGGGGCCCTCGCAACCACTTCCCGCTCGTCGAGGCACAGCGCTACGTCTTCATCGCGGGCGGGATCGGGGTCACCCCGATCGTGCCGATGATCGCCGCCGCGCACGCGCGCGGCGCCGACTGGCAGCTCGTCTACGGCGGGCGCACGCGTGTGTCGATGGCGTTCCGCGACGAGTTGTGCCGCGAGTACGGCGAGCGCGTGAGCGTGCGCCCGCAGGACGAGACCGGTCTGCTGGACCTCGACAGCGTGCTGGCGCAGCCGGATCCCCGGACCGCGGTGTACTGCTGCGGCCCGGAACCGCTGCTGGCGGCCGTTGAGGAGCGCTGTGCGAGCTGGCCGCCGGATTCGTTGCACGTGGAGAGGTTCGCGCCGAAGGACGACCCGGCGGCCGGGCCCTCGACCTCCTTCGAGGTGGAGCTCGCTCAATCCGGGAAGACCCTCGTCGTGCCGCCGGACAAGTCCATCCTCCAGGTCGTCGACGAAGCGGGCGTCACGGTGCTGTCCTCTTGCCGGGAAGGCACGTGCGGCACCTGCGAGACCGAGGTCCTCGAGGGTGTGCCCGACCACCGCGACTCGCTGCTCACCGAGTCCGAGCGCGCGGCCTGCGACACGATGATGATCTGCGTGTCCCGCTCGTGCGGTCCGAAGCTCGTCCTGGACCTGTGACCGGGAGAGGATGAGGCGGTGGAACCCGATCGCCTCAGCACGGTCACGAGCAAGGTGCTCGCGCTGCTGGAGGCGTTCACGCCCGCCGCGCCGGAACTCACGCTGAGCGAACTCGCCCGGCGATCCGGCGTGTCCTTGCCGACCGCACACCGACGAGCGGCGGAGTTGCTCGCGTGGGGCGCGCTGGAACGCGGTTCCGACGGCCGTTACCGCATCGGGCTGCGGTTGTGGGAGGTGGCGTCGCTGGCGCCGCGTGGTCTCGCACTGCGAGAGGCCGCGATGCCGTTCCTGGAGGACCTCTACGAGGTGACGCACGAGAACGTGCAGCTCGCCGTGCGAGAAGGGCTCGAACTCGTCTTCGTGGAACGCATCGCCGGACGGCACGCGGTGCCGGTGCTGACTCGGGTGGGTGGCAGGTTCGCGTTGCACGCGACAGGTGTCGGCCTGGTGCTGCTCGCCCACGCGCCCGCCGAGGTTCAGGAGGAGGTGCTGAGCGCGCCACTGGACCGCTACACCGACAAGACGATGACCGACCCGGCCGCGTTGCGACGCGCGCTCGCGAGAACCCGCCAGACCGGCTTCGCCGTCAGCGACGGGCAGGTGACCATCGACGCACTGTCGGTGGCCGCCCCGATCGTCGGTCCCGACGGCTCCGTCATCGCCGCCATCTCCCTGGTGGTGCGCGCCGAGGGCGCGCAACCGACGGCACTGGCATCACTGGTGCAGACCGCGGCTCGGGCGATCTCCCGTGCGGTGGGCGCGGTTCCGCCGGCCCGCGTCACGCCTACCCGCCAATGACGTTCATGAAATTCGAGCATTTCCCGCTCCGGTGCTGCCGATAACGCGAGCCCCCCTCAGGAGCGACTGCTCGCTATCCGTGAATATCCAGGTACGACATGTGAGGAAAGTGATCCGATAGCGCGCACCGCTGCAGCAGCACCTATGACGAAGGTCCTCAATCTTCTGGGTAGTGTTGACAGCACGTGCCGGAAAAGTGAAAAGTGATGTACTAGGCTCGTGATGGAGTTAGCGAGGACAAAAGAAGG
>DASYMV010000230.1:0-8618 GCA_036008865.1 Pseudonocardiaceae bacterium
AGTTGCGGCTGAACCTGCGGCCGACCTACCTCGTCTGCCAGGCCGCACTGCCGCACCTGCTGGAGGCCGGCGGGGGAGCGGTGGTGTGCGTGTCCAGCCAGGCCGCCCGGCGACCCTTCCCCGGTGCTGCCGGCTACATCACGTCGAAGAACGCGGTGCTGGGACTCGTCGGTGCGCTCGACGCCGAATACCGCACCAAGGGCGTGCGGGTGAACGCGATCCTTCCGAGCATGATCGACACACCCGCCAACCGGGCGGCGCAGCCCGACGCTGATCGCACCGGCTGGGTCCCGCCCGAGCGGATCGCCGAGGTCGTGACCTGGTTGTGCGGTCCACGCTCGAGTGCCGTGTCCGGCGCAGAAGTGCCGGTCTGATTCGGGCCGACGCCTCCGCTACGGGGTCGGCAGCAGCACGGCGAGCTCGCGAGCCGCGTCGACCAGGCACGGCAGGAACGCGGTCAGCTCGTCCATCGGCATGCGGTAGGCGGGTGCGGGCGTGGACAGTGACGCGAGCACGATCCCCTGCGGGCCGACGACGGGAACACCCACGGCACGGATACCGGACTCGTGCTCCTCGTCGGAGACCGCGTAGCCCTGGTCCCGCACTCGCGCGACCTCCTCGCGGAACCGCGCGCGATCGGTGATCGTGTTGGGGCCCAGCGGTTCGAGCGCCAGCGATTCCAGCAACTGTTCGCGCACCTCCGCGGGCGCGAAGGCGATCAGGCACTTGCCCATCGCGGTGCAGTGCAGCGGCCCGTGCTTGCCCGGCTCCCCGATCACCCGGATCTGGTGCGGCCCCTGGACGTGGTGCACGTAGAGCTGGTGCGGTCCGTCGAGCACCGACATCAGCGTCGGCTCACCGGTCTGCGCGGTCACGCGCTGCATGACCGGCAACGCCACCCCTGCGAAACCTCGCGCCTGCGACACGCGCTGACCGAGCTCGAACAGCCGCAACCCCAGGCCGTAGCGGCGGCTCTCGCGGTCGCTGCGGACGAAACCGTCGCGCTGCAACGAGGTGAGCAGCCGGTGCGTCGTGCTCACCGGGTAACCCGCGTCCCTCGCCAGGCGCGAGACGCCCACGCCGTCGGGGTGCTCGCCGAGCAGCACGAGCAACCGCAGCGCCTTGCCGACGGCATCGGACTCGACCGGCTGGGCGGCCATCGGCACCTTCCTCTCCGTGCGCGGTGTGCACCGGTAGCACGCTCATCGAACACGCTCTTGACGCGAGCAGTCTCCGAGGCAACACTGCCTCCACCGTATCGCGGAATACCTTTCCATACTACGGAAAGCTCGCACGCAAAGGAGCGTGTCCATGACCGCCCACGCCCAGGGCACTCCCGCACGGCCGCAGGGCGCGCTCGGCAGGCAGCGCTGGCAGCGCCTGCTGCCGATCGCCTTCATCACCTACAGCCTCGCCTACCTCGACCGGTCCAACTTCTCGGTCGGGATCGTCGGTGGGATGAAGAGCGAACTCGGTCTGACCGGGGGCACCTCCGCACTGATCGGAGCCTCGTTCTTCCTCGGTTACTTCCTGTTCCAGGTGCCCGGAGCGATCTACGCGGAGCGCCGCAGCGTCAAGGACCTGATCTTCTGGAGCCTGATCGCGTGGGGTGCGCTGGCCGCCCTGCAGGGTGTCCTGTCGTCGGTCTCCGCGCTCGTCGTGGTGCGTTTCCTGCTCGGTGTCGTCGAGGGTGCGGTGCTGCCCGCGATGGTGATCCTGCTCAGCCGCTGGTTCACCAAGTCCGAACGCGGACAGGCCAACAGCGTGCTCATCCTCGGCAACCCGATCACCGTGCTGTGGTTGACGGCCATCTCGGGATACCTGATCGAGCTCACCTCCTGGCGCGGCATGTTCGTCATCGAAGGACTGCCCGCCATCGCGTGGGCGTTCTACTTCCGCGCCAAGGTCGACGATCGGCCCGAGCAGTCCCGCTGGCTCGACTCCGCCGAGCGCGACGCGGTGACCAGCGCACTCGATGCCGAACAGGCGAGCATCACGCCGGTCAACAGCTACTGGGAGGCGTTCCGCTCCCGTGTGGTGGTGGTGCTGTGCGCGCAGTACCTGCTGTGGAGTCTCGGCGTGTACGGCTTCGTCTTCTGGCTGCCCTCGATCGTGAAGGCCGGTTCCGGCGCCGGGATCGGCGCGACGGGGCTGATCTCGGCGGCGCCGTACCTGCTGGCCGCGATCCTCATGGTGGTCAACTCGCGGATGTCGGACCGCAGCGGCCGGCGCAACCGGTACGTGTGGCCGTGGCTGGTGCTCGGGGGCCTGGCCTTCTACGGCTCGTACCTCTTCGGTCCCGGGCACTTCTGGCCGTCGTTCGCGTTGCTGCTCGTCGCCGGTGCGGCGATGTACGCGCCCTACGGGCCGTACTTCGCCGCCATCCCGGAACTCCTGCCGCAGCAGGTCGCGGGTCCGTCGGTGGCACTGATCAACTCCTTCGGTGCGCTCGGTGGTTTCATCGGCACCTACCTCGTCGGCTGGCTCAACGACGCGACCGGCGGCCAGAGCGCCTCGTTCCTGGTGCTCGGCGTCTCCACCGCCGCGTCCGCAGTGCTGATGCCCTTGGTCAAGGCCCGCAAGGTGCGGAGCTGACGACGTGCGCATCGTCAGGTTCGACCACCGCGGCCGCGTCGCCCACGGCGTCCTCGACGGGGACACCGTGGACGTGCTCGCCGGCAGGCCGCACGATCCGCTGCGCTCGACCGGGCAGCGCGTCCCGCTCGACGAGGTGCGGCTGCTCGCTCCGGTGACTCCCGGACTGCTCGTCGGCATGGCGCGCAACACCGGTCCGGCGGACCGGGCGCTGCCACCGCGGTCGTTCCTCAAGCCGCCGGGATCGGTGATCGGGCCCCGCGATCCGATCCCGGTGCCCGCCGGCATCGGCCGGGTCGACGCCGAGGCGGAACTCGCCGTCGTGATCGGCCGCACGGCACGGGGACTGACCGGAGCAGATGCGCTGCGGGTGGTGCTCGGCTACACCGTGGCCAACGACGTGACCGCACGTGATCTGCAGCAGTGCGACCCGCTGTGGACGCAGGCCAAGGGCTACGACGGATTCACCCCGGTCGGCCCGTGGATCGACACGCGGTTCGACGCCGATGCCGCGGACGTCGTCCTGCTGGTGGGAGACGAGCAGGTCCGCGGCAACACCGCCGACCTCGGCCGCGGGGTGGCGGAGATCCTCGTGCACCTCACCTCGTTCCTCACCCTGCACCCCGGCGACGTCGTGCTCACCGGCGCACCGGGCACGTTCGCCTCGATCACGCCCGGAGACCTCGTGACCGCCTCGGTCGAAGGTCTCGGAACGCTCAGCAATCCCGCGGAGGAACTCGCCTGATGCAGCACCGGTTGGACGTCGTCACCTTCGGCGAGGTGATGGCCATGTTCGTCGCCGAGGAAGCAGGGAGGCTCGACGCCGTCGAGACCTACCGGCGATCGCTGGCCGGCGCGGAAGTCAACGTCGCCGTGGCGCTGTCGCGGCTCGGCCATCGCGTCGGCTGGCTGGGCAGGGTCGGTGACGATCCGTTCGGAACCTACGCGGTGCGTGCGCTGGCTGAGCACGGCATCGACGTCAGCGCCGTCTCGGTCGATCCGTCGGCGCCGACCGGCTTCCAGCTCAAGAGCCGCGCCGACGCCGGTGCGGACCCGGAGGTCCGGTACTTCCGCCGCGACTCGGCCGGGAGCAGGCTGGCCTCCGGACCAGCTGTCGACGCCTACCTCGGCTCGGCCCGGCACCTGCACCTCACCGGCATCCCGGCCGCCCTGTCCGCGACGGCACGGGACTTGTCCTTCCGGGCGGTCGAGGTCGCCAGGGCTGCGGGGGCCGGCGTGTCGTTCGACCCGAACCTGCGGCCGGCCTTGTGGCCGGATCGGGCCGAGATGGTGCGTGTCGTCAACGACCTCGCGTGCCGGGCGGACGTCGTGCTGCCGGGACTGGCCGAGGGTGAGGTGCTCACCGGTCGCGCCGACCCGCGTGGCATCGCGCAGTTCTACCTCGACCGCGGGGTGCGTACCGTGGTGGTGAAGCTCGGGGCGCCGGGCGCGGTCGCTCACGACGCCGAAGAGTGTTGGGAACACACGGGGTTCCCGGTCGAGGTGGTCGACACGGTCGGCGCGGGGGACGGTTTCGCGGCGGGCTTCCTCAGCGCCCGGCTGGACGGCCTGGACCTCCGGGAAGCGCTTCGCCGGGCGTGCGCGGTCGGAGCGCTCGCGACGACCGCGCGTGGGGACGCCGAGGGCATGCCGACCCGGTCCGAACTCCAGCGTTTCCTCGACGCGCACACGCAGGCGGTGGTCGCATGAACGTGGACGTCCTCGTGCCCTGGCCGCAGGTCGCCGACCGCATGGGAGGTTGGCCCGACGGGGTGTCGGTGGGGGTGTACGACGGCGACGGCGAGCCGCCCGCGGACCTGTCCGCCGTGCGGTTCTACGTCCTTCCCTACGCGAAGGGCGCGGCCCGAGACCTCATCCCCGAGATGCCTGCCCTCGAAGCGGTGCAGAGCCTGAGCGCGGGTGTGGAGAAGTTGCTGCCGCTCGTGCCCCCGGACGTGGTTCTGTGCAACGGGCGCGGCCTGCACGACGCCAGCGTCGCCGAGCACGTGCTCGGGCTCGTCCTGGCCGCGCAGCGCGACATTCCGCTCTGGGCCCGCAGCCGCACGTGGGCGCCGCACCACACCCGGTCGTTGGCGGGATCCAGGGTCGTGCTGGTGGGGTACGGGTCCATCGGTGAGGCCGTGGAGGACCGGCTGCGGCCGTTCGAGGTCGACGTCGTGCGCGTTGCACGCCGGGCCCGGCCGGCCGAGTCCGTGCACGGCGTGGACGAACTGCCGGACCTGCTGCCGGCCGCGGACGTCGTCGTGCTGACCCTGCCGCAGACCCCCGCCACCACGGGCCTGTTCGGTGCGGCACAACTCGCCGCGTTGCCCGACGACGCGCTGGTCGTCAACGTCGGCCGCGGTGGCACGGTGGACACCGAGGCCCTGCTCGCGGAGACCGCCTCGGGCAGGCTGCGCGCGGCGCTCGACGTCGTGGACCCGGAGCCGCTGCCCGATGACCATCCACTGTGGGCGCTGCCGAACGTGCTGGTCACCCCGCACGTCGCGGGTGGCTCCGCGACGTTCTACCCGCGTGCCGAGGAACTCGTCGCCGAGCAGCTCAGGCGGTTCGCCTCCGGGCGATCGCTGCTCAACGTCGTGCAGCGCTGACCCCTGGATCGTTCGTGTGCGCGTCGTCTCAACCGAGGGGTACCGTGGTTTACATAGCTGACCAATGCAGTTAACGTCGCGGTGACTGGACGACTACTGTTCGAACAGGGGTATCGGCATGTGTGGAATCACCGGATGGGTGTCCTTCGGACGTGACCTGACGAAGGAGCAGGCCACGGTGAATGCGATGACCGAGACGATGGCCTGCCGAGGACCGGACGACCGCGGCACGTGGGTGCGGACCGACGTCGCCCTCGGCCACCGCCGCCTGGCCATCATCGACCTCCCCGGCGGCACCCAGCCCATGAGCGTGGACACGCCGCAGGGCGAGGTCGCGATGGTGTACTCCGGCGAGGCCTACAACTTCACCGACCTGCGCGACGAGCTCCGCCGCCGCGGTCACACGTTCACCACCGACTCCGACACCGAGGTGGTGCTGCACGGCTACCTCGAGTGGGGCGAGGCGGTGGCCGAGCGCCTCAACGGCATGTACGCCTTCGCCATCTGGGACTCGCGCGAGCGCAAGCTCGTCATGATCCGCGACCGGATGGGGATCAAGCCCTTCTACTACTACCCGACCTCCGACGGCGTGATCTTCGGTTCGGAGCCCAAGGCGATCCTGGCGAACCCCGCCTCCGAGCGCACGGTCGGCCTGGACGGGCTGCGCGAGCTCTTCGCCTTCGTCAAGACGCCGGGGCACGGGATCTGGAAGAACATGCGCGAGGTCGTGCCGGGCACGGTCGTCACGGTGACGACCGCGGGCGTGCGGGAGCACGTGTACTGGTCGCTGGAGACCGTCGCGCACACCGACGACCGGGACACCACCGTCGCGCACGTGCGCGAGCTGCTCGACGACATCGTGCGCAGGCAGCTGGTCGCCGACGTGCCGCGCTGCACGCTGCTCTCAGGTGGCCTCGACTCGTCGGCGATGACGGCGATCGCCGCGAACCAGCTCCGCGAGAAGGGGGAGACGGTGCGCAGCTTCGCCGTCGACTTCACCGGCCAGACCGAGAACTTCGTCGCCGACGACCTGAGGCCGACCCCGGACGGGCCGTTCGTCCACGACGTTGCACAGCACTCGCGCACCGACCACCAGGACATCGTGCTCGACTCCGACGCGCTCGCCGATCTCGACGTGCGTGCGAAGGTCATCGCTGCGCGTGACATCCCCGCCGGGCTCGGTGACATGGACGCCTCGCTGTACCTGCTGTTCAAGGCGATTCGCCAGCACTCGACCGTGGCGCTGTCGGGCGAGTCGGCCGACGAGGTGTTCGGCGGCTACAAGTGGTTCCACGACCCGGAGGTGCAGCGCGCCGAGACGTTCCCCTGGCTCGCGGCCAGCGCGCGTCACTTCGGCGACGGCTCCGCGATCCTCACCGAGGGCGTGGTCAAGGGCATGGACCTGCCGAACTTCGTCCAGGACAACTACAACTCCGCGATCGCCGAGGTGCAGCGGCTCGACGGGGAGAGCGACCACGAGTACCGGATGCGCAAGATCTCCCACCTGCACCTGACCCGGTTCGTGCGCAACCTGCTCGACCGCAAGGACCGGATGAGCATGGCGGTCGGCCTCGAGGTGCGGGTGCCGTTCTGCGACCACCGGCTGGTGGAGTACGTCTACAACACGCCGTGGGCGCTGAAGACCTTCGACGGCAGGGAGAAGAGCCTGTTGCGTGCCGCGACGGCCGACGTGCTGCCGCAGTCCGTGGTGGGCCGGGTCAAGAGCCCGTACCCCTCCACACAGGATCCGGCGTACGCGGCAGCGTTGCGGCGCAACGCGAAGGAGATCCTGGCCGATTCCCAGCACGCGGTGTTCGACGTGATCAACCGCGACTGGCTCGTTCGAGCGGTCGCTGCGGAGAACCCAGCGGTCACCCAGGCCGAGCGCCACGGTCTCGAGCGGACCCTGGACCTCGCCATCTGGCTGGACACCTACTCGCCGCGGCTCGAGCTGGCCTGACCGGCTCCTGCTGTCTGCGTCTGGCGAGCGTGACGTTCGGGTGCCCTGCACCCCAACGTCACGCTCGTGCGGCGATGCCCGCACGCCGAACTCGCGAGAACCCCTAGAAATGGGGGGTGAGGACCAACCCGAACGGGACTGTCGATCTCTCCCGTCCCGACCCGAACATGGTTCGTGTCGAGATGAGGAGGAGTCAGGTGTCAGACGGACTGAATCGGCGGGACGTGATGAAGATGGGGGTGCTGGGGTCTGCTGCCCTGGCATTGCCGCTGGAGCGCGTGGTGACGGCGAAGTCCGCGTCGCAGATCGCGGCCAGCAAGCTCCCCAAGCCCTTCACGGTTCCGTTCACCGAGCCCCCGTGCTCGCACCGACGTACCGGTCGGCGGCCACGGACTACTCCGAGATCACCATGCGCAGCAACCAGGTCGAGATCCTTCCCGGCCTGAAGACCGAGGTGTGGGCTTACAACGGCATCCCGGCAGGCCCCACCATCCGGGCTGTGCGAGGCCGCCCGGCCGTGGTGCGGCAGATCAACGGCCTGCCGGCCAGGCACCCGACTCCGGGCTACCAGGCGTGGACGTCGGTGCACCCGCACGGCTCCGACTCGCTGCCGCAGTACGACGGCTACGCCGACGACATCACCTGGCCGGGGCAGTACAAGGACTACCGCTATCCCAACGACCAGGACGCCCGCACCCTCTGGTACCACGACCACGGCATGCACCACACCGCGGAGAACGCCTACGTGGGCCTGGCCGCGATGTACCAGCTGACCGACCAGCTCGAGCAGTCGTTGCCCATCCCGCACCGCCGGTACGACGTGCCGATGATCCTCCGCGACGCGATGTTCTCCGCCAACGGTCAGTTGCTGTTCCACGACAAGAGTCACACCGAATCCACGGCGACGTGGTCCTGGTCAACGGCCGTCCGTGGCCGGTGATGAAGGTGGAGCGGCGCAAGTACCGCTTCCGCGTGCTCAACGCCGCGATCTCCCGCGGATTCCGGCTGCGTCTGGACAACGGCGACCCGTTCACGGTGATCGCCACCGACGGCGGTCTCATGCCCAACCCGGCGTCGACGAGGGAGCTGCGCCTGGGCATGGCGGAGCGCTACGAGATCGTCATCGACTTCGCGAAGTACAAGACCGGTCAGCGCGTGGTGCTGAAGAACATCGGCGTCAAGAACTCCATCGACTTCGACAACACCGACAAGGTGATGGCCTTCGACGTGGTGTCCGACGCGACCGACACCTCCGACAACGCCGTCCCCGACGTGCTGAACCAGAAGGCTCCGGCTGTGGACCTCCTGGCGGGCATGGCGAAGCGGACCCGCAAGTTCGAATTCGTCCGCAAGAACGGCATGTGGACGATCAACGGCAAGACCTGGGCCGAGGTGCAGGCGTCCAACTACGACTACGTCTGGGCGGATCCCGCGCTCGGCGACATCGAGAT
>DASYMV010000231.1:0-5585 GCA_036008865.1 Pseudonocardiaceae bacterium
TTCATCAACCTGTACTTCCTGATCATGGTGCCGGTCTTCGCCGGCATGGTGGCGATGGTGGTCTGGCAGCGCAGGCGCGAGCAGCGCGTGGTCGTGGGGCAGCTCCCCGAGATGGCAGCCAGCCGCTGGATCGCGGCCAGCGAGGTGGCGTTGCTGTCCAGCCTGCAGGGTCGTCGGAACTGGCGGCGCGCGGTCCGCCGCAAGGCGGGGGAGCAGGCGGCGCAGGCCGTGGCCGGCTACCAGACCGCCGCCACGGAACTGGCGTTCCTCCGGCACCGGATGGACAGGGGCATCGCCGAAGCGGGCGCCCAGCAACGCCACGAGCAGTTGCTGAGCGCGATGCTCACCGCGCGCGCCGCCGCCGTGAACGCACCGGGTGCGCTCAAAGCCGCAGGTGGTGACGGTCGCAGGTGAAGCTGGTCACCTGGGTCTCACATTCCGTTTTCGTCCCGATTACTCTCGCGCCCGTCGTCTGGTACCCGCGATGAGGTCGGGACTGGAACGCCAGAAGGAGCCCGTCGCAATGAACGTGCCCACCCGAGCGGACACGCAGTCGTGAACCGCCCCGCCCGACTCGCCGTGGGGGTCATCTCCGCGGGCCGTGTCGGCTCGGTGCTCGGCGCGGCACTCGCCCGCGCCGGCCACGTCGTCATCGGCACCTCCGCCGTCTCCGCGCAATCGCGCCGCCGTGCCGAAGAACTGCTGCCGGACGTCCCGGTGCTCGCCCCGACCGACGTCGCGAGCCGCGCCGACCTGGTGCTGCTCGCCGTGCCCGACGACGAACTCGCCGGGCTCGTGCGCGGGCTCGTCGCCACGGGGTCGCTGCGGGCCGGCCAGATAGTGGTGCACACCAGCGGCGCGCACGGCGTCGCAGTGCTGGCCCCGGCAGCGGAGGCCGGTGCGCTGCCGCTCGCGCTGCACCCGGTGATGACCTTCACCGGACGGGCCGAGGACCTGCAGCGCATCACCGCGTGCTCGATCGGGGTCACGGCCGCGGACGGCGACGAGGCCGCCTGGAACGTCGGCGAAGCTCTCGTCGTGGAGATGG
Organism: Pseudonocardiaceae bacterium; assembly: GCA_036008865.1. Classification (GTDB taxonomy): domain Bacteria; phylum Actinomycetota; class Actinomycetes; order Mycobacteriales; family Pseudonocardiaceae; genus DASYMV01. The sequence goes on from DASYMV010000231.1 coordinate 1,049, forward strand.
ACGCCGATCCGGTGCGCATCCCGGAAGCCGCCCGCCCGCTCTACCACGCCGCGCTCGCGCACGGCGCGAACCACCTGATCACGCTGGTGGACGATGCCGTCTCGCTGCTGACCTCCGCCGGGATCGCCGACGCCGAGCGTCTCCTCGGCCCGCTGCTGTCCGCCGCTCTGGACAACGCGTTGCGCCACGGCGACCGCGCGCTCACCGGCCCGGTCGCCCGAGGCGACACCGGCACCCTGCGAAAGCACCTGAGCGTGCTGCGCGAGCAGGCGCCCCACGTGCTGCCCGCCTACCGCGCGCTGGCCCGCCGCACGTCCGAACGTGCGGAAGCGGCCGGCCTGCTCCGCTCAGATGCCGCCACCGACGTCCGGAACACCCTCACCGACGAGGACGACAACGCATGACGCAGCCCTTGACCAAAGCCGACTACAACCCCACGGGCGTCACGGTGCACCGCGACCCGGCCCGCCTCGCACGGGTGATCAGGGCGCTGCGCGCGGCCGGGCGCAACATCGCGCTGGTGCCGACCATGGGGGCACTGCACGAGGGGCACCGTCAGCTGATCCGCGAAGCCCACGTGCTGCAGAACACCGTCGTGGTCGTCTCCATCTTCGTGAACCCGTTGCAGTTCGGGCCGAACGAGGACTTCGAGCGCTACCCGCGCTCCTTCGAGTCCGATGTGGACATCTGCGCCGAGGAGCGCGTCGGCCTGGTGTTCGCGCCCGGTGTCGAGGACATGTATCCCGATGGCGGTCAGGTCACCGTCTCGCCCGGCCCGCTGGGCACCGAGCTCGAAGGCGCCGTGCGGCCCGGACACTTCGAGGGCGTGCTGACGGTCGTCTCCAAGCTGTTCAACATCGTCTCGCCCAACTACGCGGTGTTCGGCGAGAAGGACTACCAGCAGCTGACTCTGATCCACCGCATGGCGCGGGACTTGAACTTCGACCTCAGCGTGGTCGGCGTGCCGACCGTGCGCGAGCCCGACGGACTCGCACTGTCGTCGCGCAACGCCTACCTCGACGAGGAGCAGCGGACGGCGGCGGTCGCACTGTCCGCCGCGCTCGTCGCCGGCGCCCACGTGAGCGCGCTCGGCCCGGAGGCGGTGCTGAACGCGGCTCGCGAGACGCTGGCCGCCGTCCCCGGCGTCGAAGTCGACTACGTGGAACTGCGCGCTCCCGACCTGGGGCCGGCACCGGAACACGGGGACGCTCGGCTGCTCGTGGCCGCACGGGTGGGCACAACCCGTCTGATCGACAACGCGGCGGTGCTGCTCGGCGCCGGCGACAACGCCGACGCGGGTCGGTAGAGAGGGAGGTCTGCGATGTTCCGCACGATGCTCAAGTCGAAGATCCACCGCGCCACGGTCACCCAGGCCGACCTGCACTACGTGGGTTCGGTCACGGTCGACCAGGACCTGATGGAGGCGGCTGACCTGCTGGAGGGCGAGCAGGTGGCGATCGTCGACGTCACCAACGGCGCGCGGCTGGAGACCTACGTCATCGCGGGCGAGCGGGGCAGCGGCGTGATCGGCATCAACGGTGCCGCCGCGCACCTCGTGCAGCCGGGCGACCTGGTGATCCTGATCAGCTACGGGCAGATGGACGACACCGAGTCGCGCACCTACCAGCCCAAGGTCGTGTTCGTCGACGCCGAGAACAAGGTCGTCGACCTCGGCACGGACCCGGCGCACGCCCCCGAGGGCTCCGGGCTGTCCAGCGGCGCGGTGACCCAGCCGTCCGCGGAGACCGTCGACGCAGCCGCGCTCGACGCGCTGATCCACGCCGAGAACTGAGGGACCGCCGTGCTGCTCGCCATCGACGTCGGCAACACCAACATCGTGCTCGGCCTGTACGACGGGCTGGGTGACGGCGCCGCGCTCATCCGCGACTGGAGGATGCGCACCGACGCCCGCATGACCGCCGACGAGCTCGCGCTGACGATGCGCGGCCTTCTCGGCGAGTACGCCGAGAAGATCACCGGGATCTCGGCGCTGTCCACGGTGCCGGCCGTGCTGCGCGAACTGCGCGCGATGCTCGGCCGGTACTACTCCTCGGTGCCGAAGGTGCTCGTCGAGCCCGGCGTGCGCACCGGCGTGCCGTTGCTGGTGGACAACCCGAAGGAGGTGGGCTCGGACCGGGTCATCAACACCCTGGCCGCGCACCACCTGCACAGCACCGCGTGCGTCGTGGTCGACTTCGGCACGTCGACCAACCTCGACGTGATCTCCGCCAAGGGCGAGTTCCTCGGCGGCGCCCTCGCGCCCGGCATCGAGATCTCGGTCGACGCGCTGGCCTCCCGCGCGGCGCAGCTGCGCAAGGTCGAACTGGTGCGCCCGCGCACGGTCATCGGCAAGAACACCGTCGAGTGCCTGCAGTCCGGCATCGTCTACGGCTTCGTCGGCCAGGTCGACGGGCTCGTGCGGCGCATCGTCGACGAACTCCAGCAGTCCGATCCCGGTCCGGTGACCGTGATCGCCACCGGCGGTCTCGCGCCTCTCGTGGTGTCCGAGTCGGCGACGATCGCCCACCACGTCCCGGATCTGACCCTGCTGGGCCTGCGCCTGGTCTTCGAGCGCAACATGCGGTGAGCAGAACCCTCAGCGGCGCACGGTGCGCTTCCCGTGGGTGGTGATCGGGAATTCGAACTCGCCGTGCGAGGTCTCCGGGTGTGAGCGCAGGAAGTCGAGCATTCGCTCGGTCAGCGCCTCACGTTCCTCCTCGGCGATCACCAGTGCGCAGGAGTGCGTGCGCACGGTCTCGACCAGGGACTCGGCGGTGCGGGGAAAGCTGTACTTGAACTCGGCAACCTCGTACTCGCCGAACTCAGGGTGCGGTGGCATGACGTCCACTGCGGCGCCGATGGAGCTGACGCTGGACCTGGTGATCTCGGCGAAGTCCGCGACCCAGCCGACAGCGTGGTCCCGTTCGTTCCACAAACCCGCCAGTACGCCGCCACGGCGCAGCACCCGCGCGATCTCCGGCATGGCGCGTTCCTGGTCGAACCAGTGGAAGGCCTGACCGACCAGGACGGCGTCCACAGCGTGGTCGGGCAACGGGATCCGCTCTGCGCTGCCGGGCAGGGCGCGCACGTTGCCGTGCCGGCGGCACAGTTCCGACAGCATGTCCTCGTCCGGTTCCACCGCCGTCACCCGGTGTCCCTCGGTCATGAGAACACCGGTCAGCTTCCCGGTTCCGGCAGCGAGGTCGAGCACGTTCAACTGCGTCGGGGAGCTCACCGGCTTCAACGCCCAGCGCACCGCTTCGACCGGATAGTCCGGCCGGTGCTCGGCGTAGGCGGAAGCGTGCGCCCCGAAGGAGCTGGCCCGGCGAGCGCGCAGTTCGGCGTCGTGGTGAGGTCGGTCATGATCACTCGTCACCGCTCCAACCTAGCGAGCCGGGACAGGGGGTATCCGGTTCGATTTCCGCGGAGCACTTTCCGTACTCTGTTAAGTCGTGAGTGAGCAGCCAGAGCCGAGTGCCGTGACCAGCGACGACGATCTGCCCGAGCAGATGCGGGTACGTCGGGAGAAGCGGGCCCGGCTGCTCCAGCGGGGAACCGATCCGTATCCCGTCGAAGTGCCCCGCACGCACTCGTTGCGCGAGATTCGCGAGGCGCACCCAGATCTCGAGCCGGACACGAGCACCGGGGAAGTCGTCGGTGTCACGGGACGCGTGATGTTCATCCGGAACACCGGGAAGCTGTGCTTTGCCACCCTGCGTGAGGGCGACGGCACGGAACTGCAGGCGATGCTCAGCCTGAACGGTGTCGGGGAGCAAGCTCTTTCGGAGTGGAAGTCCGACGTCGATCTCGGCGACCACGTTTTCGTCCACGGCGAGGTCATCACCTCTCGTCGCGGCGAACTGTCCGTCATGGCCGACTCGTGGCAGCTCACGTCGAAGTCGTTGCGCCCGTTGCCGGTGGCCCACAAGCAACTGGCCGAAGAAACCCGCATTCGCCAGCGGTACGTGGATCTGATCCTGCGTGAGCAAGCGCGCAACACCGTGCGCAACAGGGCGACCGTGGTGCGTTCGCTGCGAGACTCGTTCCACCGGCGCGGATTCATCGAAGTCGAGACGCCGATGTTGCAGTCGCTGCAGGGCGGTGCGGCGGCACGTCCCTTCACGACGCACTCGAACGCTCTGGACATCGACCTGTTCCTGCGCATCGCGCCGGAGCTGTACTTGAAGCGGTGCGTGGTCGGCGGTATCGAGAAGGTCTTCGAGATCAACCGCAACTTCCGCAACGAAGGCATCGACTCCTCGCACTCGCCGGAGTTCTCGATGCTCGAGTACTACGAGGCGTATGCGACTTACGACTCGAACGCGGTGCTCACCCGCGAGCTCATCCAGGAAGCCGCGGAAGCCGTCTTCGGTTCGCAGGTCGTCACCCTCGCCGACGGAACCGAGTACGACCTGTCGGGTGAGTGGACGACGCTGACGATGTACGGCTCGCTCTCCGAGGCCGTGGGCGAGGAGATCACGCCGAACACCTCTGTGGAGGTTCTGCGCAAGCTCGCCGACAAGCACGACTTGGAGGT
>DASYMV010000232.1:0-10530 GCA_036008865.1 Pseudonocardiaceae bacterium
CGGTGGAAGGGGCTTCGCGCTTCTGGGACAACGTGCGTGATCTCCTGCCGCAAGGTGAGCACCGCGTCCCGCCGTGCTCGGGACGAGACTCCATTCTCCCCGACCAGGCCTGTCGGATGGCACGGGCCTGCAACCGCGACAGGATCCCGCCGCCCCTGAACGACACATCCGATCTCCCCCACTGCTCATCTCCACCTCGTGCTTCGACTGCTCATGATGTGCTCGTACACCCGGCGATCGGCGCCCCTGCGAGTGCTCGCGAAAAACGGTCAAGTGCGGTTGTGGCCACTTTCCAATCGGTTGCACACCCGGCGGTCATGCCTCACGACGCGGCGTGTTTGCCCAGGTCAGTCCGTTGACTTGAGTAGGGCGCCAGGGTGTACTCAGGGATCGCAAGAGCGCTGTTCGAGACGCGGAGCCGGGAACTCCGCGGTACACCGGAGCGCACCTTTTCCGGAAGGTGCGTTTTTCGCGGCCCCACCGGTTCGGAAACCCCGTTCATCGAGGACACCCATGATGCGACACAAGCCGGGAAGGGGCCGCCTCACCGCCGCGGCCGGTTCGATCGCGCTGCTGGTGTCGGCGTGCACCGGCGGGGGTGGCGGCAGCGCGTCCCCGGTCAGCGGATCCACCGGTGCGGGCTCGCCGACCTCGCTCGCGCAGGGGCCACCGCCTCAACCGCCGCCGCAGCTCGGCAAGACGGCGGTGGACGACGCGGTTGCGAAGCTCGACGGGATCGTGAAGGACACGATGGCCAAGACGGGAGTGCCCGGCATGGCTGTCGCCGTCGTCCGCCAGGACCAAGTGGTGTACCTGAAAGGCTCGGGACTTCGACAGGTCGGCAAGCCCGACACCGTCGGCCCGGACACGGTGTTCCAGCTCGCATCCGTCTCGAAGCCGCTGGCCTCCACCGTGGTCGCCGGTGCCGTCGGACAGAAGACGGTGTCGTGGGACGACCCGGTCGTGAAGCACGACCGGGGATTCGCGCTCAAGGACCCGTGGACCAGCGACCACGTGACGGTGGCCGACCTGTTCTCCCACCGCAGCGGTCTGCCGGACCACGCGGGTGACCTGCTCGAAGACCTCGGCTACGACCGCGACTACGTGCTGGCGCACCTGCGCGACGATCCTCTCGCGCCGTTCCGGGCCAGCTACGCCTACACCAACTTCGGGTTGACGGAGGCCGCGGTGGCGGTCGCCAAGGCCAAGTCGACGACGTGGGAGGACCTGTCGGCCGATCTGCTGTACAAGCCGCTCGGGATGCACTCCACCAGTTCCAGGTTCGCCGACTACGACAAGGCCCTCGACAAAGCGGTGATCCATGTCAGGGTGAACGACTCCTGGCAGGCGAAGTACACGCGTGATCCGGACGCCCAGTCCCCCGCAGGCGGGGCGAGTTCGTCGGTGCGGGACTTGGCCCAGTGGGTTCGGCTTCAGCTCGGGGGCGGCAAGGTCGACGGCAAGCAGATCATCGATGCCGACGCACTGGAACGCACGCACCTGCCGGCAGCGCTCTCATCTCCTCCGGCGGCACCTGGCGGCCGCACCGGTTTCTACGGCCTGGGGTGGAACGTGAGCTACGACGACCACGGCAGGCTCCGGCTGGGCCATTCGGGGGCGTTCAGCCTGGGAGCGGCCACCGCGGTCATGCTGTTGCCGACCGAGCAGCTCGGGATCGTGGCCCTCACCAACGGTGAGCCGGTCGGCGCTCCCGAGGCCGTGACCGAGACCTTCCTCGACATCGCGCAGAACGGCAGTGCATCGGTGGACTGGCTCGGGTTCTTCGGCAAGCTCATAGCGGCGTCGGCCCGGAGTGACAAGTCGAAGGTCGACTACTCGAAGCCGCCTGCCGCGCCAGGGCCGGCCAAGCCGGATGCGTCCTACGTCGGGACCTACGGCAACGGCTACTACGGCCCCCTCACGGTCAGCGCGCAGGACGGCGGCCTGGTGATGGAGCTCGGCCCGAAGCGCATGCGGTTCCCGCTGCAGCACTACGACAACGACACCTTCAGCTATGAGACGGAAGGCGAGAACGCCGCAGGCCGTTCCGGAGTGACCTTCGGCCGAGGCGCATCGGACACGGCGACCAAGGTCACCGTCGAGAGCCTGGACCACACCGGGCTCGGCACGTTCAACCGGTGATCGGCTCGCCAGATCAGGACTTCGCGCGACGGCCGCTGCGACGAGGGGGCGGCGGCTGGTCACCGCGAAGTTCGGCTCGGCGCCGCTCGCCGTCGGATTCCAGGTGCTCGACCACTCGCCTCAGCATGTCGGCCAGCGACTGCGCCTCGGCCGGCTGCAGCGGGGAGGAGACGAAGGCCTCCTCGGAGTTGAACTTCGGGACGAGTTCTCCCATCAACTCCTCCCCCCGCGGTGAGAGCCGCAACACCGCGAGCCTGCCGTCGGTGGGGTGTGCGAGGCGCTCCAGCAGCCCGCGTGACTGCAAGGTCTTCACCACACCGGTGAGGGTGCCCTTGGAGATGCCGGCCTCTCCGGCGACGTGGCGAGTCTCCATGTCGCCCCAAGTCCACACGACCCACAGCACGACGAATCCGGTCCACGTCAGATCGCTGTCGCGCAGCACGGAGTTCTCCAGGTGCTGGCGGATCGCGGTCGCGGCGCGGTGGATGTTCGACACCGCCGCCATCTGCTCGCGGTGCAGCGGGATCGCGCCGAGTTTCGCCTGGACCGCCTGCTGGGTCTCGGCGATGTCGCGGTGACCTGACACCAAAGGCTCCCCCGTCGGGTGACGTGTCGTGGAACGTCTGTCCCGGCAGACTACTTGCACCTACAACTTCTTCGTGTCACGCACCCTGCCACCGAGGCGGTCGCGGTCACCGGTCCGCTCGACATCCCGACAGCGACGTCCCGGCAGCGACCGCACCTCGGGGCGTGGACCGGCACATCTGCCACTGTGAGGTCCTGTGTGGACGACGAACGGGAAGAAATCGCCCGGTTCGGGCGTTGCACCAGCGACTGCACATTCCTCGAAGACGGCTACCACCTATGATCCGACCTGCCATGACACTGACCGATCAGCTCCCCGCCACCGCGGACCCCGACACCCTCTTCGACGCCTTCTCCACCTGGGCGCAGGAACGGGGTCTTTCGCTGTACCCGGCGCAGCAGGAAGCGATCATCGAGATCGTGTCGGGCTCCAACGTCATCCTGAGCACGCCGACCGGATCCGGGAAGAGCCTGGTCGCCATCGGCGCGCACTTCGCGGCGATGGCAGCGTGGAGGTCGGGCCAGGGGAAGCGGACCTTCTACACCGCGCCGATCAAGGCACTGGTGTCGGAGAAGTTCTTCGCGCTGTGCGACACCTTCGGTGCCGAGAACGTCGGCATGCTGACCGGTGACGCGAGCGTCAACGACACAGCGCCGATCATCTGCTGCACGGCGGAGATCCTCGCCAACATCGCCCTGCGCGACGGCGCCGAGGCCGACGTCGGCCAAGTCGTGATGGACGAGTTCCACTTCTACTCCGAGCCGGATCGCGGGTGGGCCTGGCAGGTTCCGCTGGTGGAACTGCCACACGTGCAGTTCCTGCTGATGTCGGCGACCCTCGGCGACGTCACGTTCTTCGAGAAGGACCTGACGCGGCGCACCGGACGCCAGACGGCGGTCGTGCGCTCCACCGAGCGCCCGGTCCCGCTGAACTTCCAGTACGTCACGACTCCGCTGCACGAGACGCTCGAGGAACTCCTGCACGGGCGCGAGGCGCCGATCTACGTCGTGCACTTCACCCAGGCCTCGGCGCTGGAACGCGCGCAGTCGCTGATGAGCGTCAACGTGTGCACGCGCGCGGAGAAGGACGCCATCGCCGCACTGATCGGCAACTTCCGGTTCACCTCCGGCTTCGGCAAGACCCTGTCGCGCCTGGTGCGACACGGCATCGGCGTGCACCACGCCGGGATGCTGCCCAAGTACCGCAGGCTCGTCGAACAGCTCGCCCAAGCCGGTCTGCTGAAGATCATCTGCGGTACGGACACCCTGGGGGTGGGCATCAACGTGCCGATCCGCACGGTCGTGTTCACCGCGCTGAGCAAGTACGACGGTGTGCGCACCCGTCACCTCAAGGCGCGTGAGTTCCACCAGATCGCAGGCCGGGCCGGTCGCGCGGGCTACGACACGATGGGCACCGTCGTGGTGCAGGCACCCGAGCACGTCGTGGAGAATGAGAAGGCGCTGGCCAAGGCCGGCGATGACGTGAAGAAGCGCCGCAAGGTCGTGCGGAAGAAGGCCCCCGAGGGCTTCGTGTCCTGGAGCGACCAGACCTTCGAGCGGCTCGTGACCGCCGAGCCGGAGCCGCTGACCTCCAGCTTCTCGGTCAGCCACGCGATGCTGCTCAACGTGATCAACCGCCCCGGTGACGCCTTTGCCGGGATGCGGCACCTGCTCGAGGACAACCACGAGAGCCGACCCGCGCAGATCAAACACATCCGGCGGGCCATCTCGATCTACCGAGCGCTGTTGGCCGCCGGCGTGGTCGAGAAGCTCGACGAACCGGACGAGGCGGGGCGAACCGTGCGCCTCACCGTCGACCTGCAGTTCAACTTCGCGTTGAACCAGCCGCTCTCGCCGTTCGCGCTCGCGGCCGTGGAGCTGTTGGACCGCGAGTCGCCGAGTTACGCGCTCGATGTGCTGTCGATCATCGAGTCCACTTTGGACGACCCGCGCCAGGTGCTCTCCGCGCAGCAGTTCAAGGCCCGCGGCGAAGCCGTTGCGGCGATGAAGGCCGAGGGCATCGAGTACGAGCAGCGCATGGAACTGCTCGACGACGTCACGCACCCCAAGCCGCTCGAAGAGCTGCTGGAGGCCGCGTTCACCACTTACCGGCGCGGCCACCCCTGGGTCGCCGACCACCACCTGTCACCGAAGGCCGTCGTTCGCGACATGTACGAGCGCGCGATGACCTTCACCGAGTACGTCAGCTTCTACGGGCTGGCACGCTCGGAGGGCCTGGTTCTGCGCTACCTCGCAGACGCCTACAAGGCGCTGCGCCAGACCGTCCCCGAAGAGGCCAAGACCGAAGAGCTCAACGACCTCGTCGAGTGGCTGGGCGAACTCGTTCGCCAGGTCGACTCGAGCCTGCTCGACGAGTGGGAGAAGTTGCGCAACCCCGACCAGGAGAAGACCGAGCGGACCGTCGCCGACGACCGCCCGCCGGCGGTCACCCGCAACATCCGCGCATTCCGGGTGCTGGTGCGCAACGCGCTCTTCCGCCGCGTCGAGTTGGCGGCCCGCCGCAACTACCACGAGCTCGGCGAGCTGGACGGCGAGTCCGGCTGGGACGCCGAGGCGTGGGAGGACGCACTGGAGCCGTACTTCGAGGAGTTCGACCAGATCGGCATCGGGCCGAACGCCCGCGGGCCCGCGTTGCTCATCATCAAGGAACAGCCCGACCAGTGGGTCGTCCGGCAGATCTTCGACGATCCGGCGCGCGACCACGACTGGGGGATCAGCGCCGAGGTGGACCTCGCCGCGTCCGACGAGTCGGGCACGGCCGCCATCACCATCACCGAGGTGGGCACTCTCTAGGCGCATTCGTCAGCAGCGCCGTCGATCCCGCTGTCACCCGGGGGTGACGGGTGCGTGCTCGGTAGGGCCCGACGCACGGCACTGCCGTCACGTCGGGTGATTCCGCTAACATTGCCTTCCAAATGAGACGGCCCGTGACCGGCGTCTTCCCGTTGGCCACCGTCTTGAGCACGACGCCCCAGGTGGTGCGCGGACGGGAGGTGCACTGGTGAGCAGCCGGTGTCCGCGCGAACGCGATCCACAGGTCTGGCACCCTCCGTGACGGGCGAGGGTCACCTGATCGCCGGCGGTGTCCCCACCCCGGCGACCGTGACCGGTCAGTGGTCCATCAGTGGTCTGATCGCCGCCGCCGTGAAACCCGGCCGTTGACAGTTTGGACTCGATCCGGATGACCTCAGGTCTGCCCTGCCCCTACTGCGAGGGGCCTGACCGCCGTGGAGCACTCGACCGCACGCTCCGGGTGCTGGCGGTCGACGACGAGGCGCCCGCGCTGGACGACCTCGTGTACCTGCTGCGCTCGGACCCGAGGATCGCGAGCGTCGACGCGGTCACCGACGCGACGACGGCGCTGCGCTGTCTGCACCGCGCCCTGGACGCCGGCCAGCCGATGGACGCGGTCTTCCTCGACATCCGGATGCCGGGCCTGGACGGCCTGGACCTCGCCCGTGTGCTGTCCCGCTTCGCGCAGGCCCCGCCCATCGTCTTCGTCACCGCGCACCAGCAGCCGGCCGTGGAGGCCTTCGAACTCAAGGCGTTGGACTACCTGCTCAAGCCGGTGCGGCCGGAGCGGCTGTCGGAGTCGGTGCACCGCATCGTGCACGAGGTGCACGATGCGAGGCAGGCGGCAGAACCGTCGCCGGCACCCGCCTCCCCTGCTCCCGATGCCGGCGACGAGGTCATCCCGGTGGAACTCGGCGGCATCACCCGTTTCATCAGGCTCGCGGACATCCGGTACGTGGAGGCGCACGGCGACTACGCACGTCTGCACACCGCCACCGGCAGCGGCCTGGTGCGCGCGGCGCTGAACGGGCTGGAGGAGCGCTGGCGCTCCGCGGGCTTCGTCCGCATCCACCGCAGCCACCTCGTGTCCCTGAGCCACGTCGACGAACTGCGGCTGGAGGACGGTCATCTGAGCGTCAACATCGGCGGCGCGGTGCTTCCGGTCAGCCGCCGCCACGCTCGGCACCTGCGCCAGCTCCTGGTCCGCAGGGCCCGGCCGATGCTGCAGAACCAGACCAACCAGCAGCACCGGATGCCGTCGTGAGTGAGCGCGCGGAGCCGAGACGAGCCGCGCAGCGGGTGGTGGTCACGAGCCCCCGCACGCATTCCGCGCGGACTCACCGGCCCTACGCCGCGATACCCGTCATGGACGAGCAGAGCGAGCTGGGCGCCCTCTACATGCGGTCTCTGATCAAGGCGCAGCGACGGCTCGGGCTGCTGGTGTGCGCGGTGGTGTGCGGTGGTCTCGCGCTGCTGCCGCTGTTGTTCACGCTCGCTCCCTCGCTCGGCGGCCAGCGCGTGCTCGGACTCCACCTTCCGTGGGTCCTGCTCGGCGTGCTGGTGTTCCCGGTGGTGGTGCTCGCCGGCTGGTTCTACGTGCGGCAGGCCGAGCGCGGTGAACGGGAGTTCGCCGACCTGGTCGAACGTCCATGAGCAACACCTGGGGTGTGGCGGCGGTGCTCGTGGTCGCGCTGGGCACCGTGCTGATCGGCACGTACGGGTTGCGGGTGTCGCGCACGACATCGGACTTCTACGTCGCCTCCCGCACGGTCTCGCCGTGGTGGAACGCCTCCGCGATCGGCGGCGAATACCTGTCGGCCGCATCGTTCGTCGGTGTCGCAGGCCTGATCTTCGCCCGCGGGCCGGACATGCTGTGGTTCCCCGTCGGCTACACGGTCGGCTACCTGGTGCTGCTGACGATGGTGGCGGCACCGCTTCGCCGTTCGGGCGCCTACACGCTGCCGGACTTCGCGGAGGCGCGCTTCGCGTCCCGGTCCGTGCGCGCCGTCGCCAGCATGATCGCACTGGGCATCGGATGGTTGTACCTGCTCCCCCAGTTCCAGGGCGCCGGCCTGACGCTGCACACCGTCACCGGCGCACCGACCTGGGTGGGCGCGCTCGTCGTGGCCGTGGTCGTCACGGCGAACGTGATGGCGGGAGGGATGCGCAGCATCACCTTCGTGCAGGCGTTCCAGTACTGGCTGAAGCTGACCGCGATCGCGGTGCCCGCCGCGTTCCTGTTGCTCGCCTGGAAGGCCCACGGGACGGTGGACCTCACAGGCCCGCAGCTCCCCGTGTTCCACGAGCAGACGACCGTGACGTTCGAGAACACCACAACGGTGACGGCCGAGCGCGAGGTCGTCGTCTCGGGAAGCGGTGTGGTCGACGGACAGCGCCATGACGGTCCGGGGCTGATGATGACGCAGGGCGGGCACACCATCGAAGCAGGTAGCAGGCTGGACTTCCCGGCAGGCGCAGCCGTCCCGCACGTGAGCACGATCGCCAGCAACACCAACGCGTCATGGGCGCTGCCGATGTCGAGCGGCGAGCGGTTCCCGCTCTACGCCGTGTACTCGCTGATGATCGCGACGTTTCTCGGCACCATGGGGCTGCCGCACGTGATCGTGCGCTTCTACACCAATCCCAACGGACGTGCGGCTCGCCGCACGACGCTGATCGTGCTGGGCCTGCTCGGCGTCTTCTACCTGTTGCCACCGCTGTACGGAGCGCTCGGCCGGATCTACACCCCCGAGCTGCTCATGACCGGCAACACCGACGCCGTGGTGCTGGTCCTGCCCTCGCGCATGATCGATGGCCTTGGCGGGCAACTGCTGGGTGCACTCGTCGCCGGTGGCGCGTTCGCCGCCTTCCTGTCGACCTCGTCGGGCTTGATGGTCTCGCTGGCCGGGGTGCTGAGCCAGGACGTGCTGCGCCTGGGCGGGGTGCGCGGCTTCCGCATGTCCACCGTCCTGGCCGTGCTGGTGCCGTTGGGGATGACCCTGCTGGTGAGCGGGATGCCGGTCGCGGACATGGTGGGACTCGCGTTCGCGGTCGCCGCGTCGTCGCTGTGTCCGTTGCTCCTGCTGGGGATCTGGAGCACGCGCATCACGACGGCGGGCGCGGTGGCGGGCATGATCGCCGGTGGCGGTCCGGCGTTGCTGGCGGGCCTGGTCACGATCCTCGCCGACACCGGCGACAGTTGGTACCACGTCCTGCTCGCCAGGCCCGCCGCGTGGACCGTCCCGCTCGGTTTCGCGGTGATGTACGTGGTGTCGTTGCTGACCCCGCGGCGCAGACCGGCCGGGACCAACCAGGTCATGGTCCGGCTGCACGCGCCGGAGAACCTCGGCCTCGAATCCAGTGAGGACCGAGCATGAGAGGTCGACGGTGGGCGACGTGCTGACCGCCGCAGCGATCCTGCTGGTCGGCGCGGCCCTGGTCTTCGTGATCTGGCGCGGCACCCGCACCAGGCAGAACTTCTGGACGCAGGCCCAGCAGGTCACCTACGAGACCCTGCACACCGCGTGGTCGGCCGCCCCGCCGCTGCGTGCGGGACTTCAGCCCGAGGCGGCCAAGAAGTCCGCCCGGCACCTGCGCACGCTGCTCGACACCTCCGCGCTCGCGCTGACCGACGAGACCGAGTTGGTGGCGTGGGAAGGGGTGGGCGACCACCACGCGACCGGGACGATGGCACTGGCCGAGGCCGTGTTCCGCACCGGCCGGACCCAGGTGTTCGACGTCGGCTGCACCGAGCCGGACTGCCCGGTGCGCAGTGCCGTGCTCGCCCCGCTCACCGTCGAGGGACACGTGGCCGGGGTGCTCGCCGCCTACAGCGGCGAGGCGTCGACCGGTCTGGTCCGGGCGACGAACCAGGTCGCGCGTTTCGCGGCGGGGCAGTTGGAGCTCGCCGAGTTGGACCGCTCGCGCACACGCCTGGTGGAGGCGGAGATGCGGGCGCTGCGGGCGCAGATCTCGCCGCACTTCATCTACAACTCACTGAGTGCCATCGCCTCCTACGTCCGCACCAACCCGGAACGGGCGCGCACACTGCTGCTGGACTTCGCCGACTTCACGCGCTACTCGTTCCGGCGCCACGGCGAGTTCACGACGCTGTCGGAGGAGCTGAAGTCGATCGACCAGTACCTCGCGCTCGAGCGGGCGCGCTTCGGCGAGAGGCTGACCGTGACACTGCAGATCGCGCCGGAGGTCCTGCCGGTGACCGTGCCGTTCCTGTGCCTGCAACCGCTGGTGGAGAACGCGGTGCGGCACGGCATGGAGGGCAAGGTCGAGCCGGGGCACATCTCGATCCTCGCGGCCGACGGCGGGTCCGAGGCCCTCATCACGATCGAGGACGACGGCATCGGCATGGACCCGGAGCAACTGCGCCGCACGCTCGCCGGGCAGGTGCACGAGTCGGCGGGCATCGGGCTCGGCAACATCGACGAGCGGCTGCGCCGGCTCTACGGCGACGACTACGGCTTGGTCGTCGAGACGGCCTGCGGCCTGGGCACCAAGATCAAGATTCGGGTACCCAAGTACCAGGCGGGCATCCACGCGTCCTGATCGGGACGGGGAAGCGACGGGTCAGTTCGGCGCGGCCCGCTGCTGTCGCTCGCGGCATTGCGATCGCGTGGACGCAGAACTCGGCCCCACGGGGACGGGCAGGGCTCGACCGGCGGACCTGCAGGATCGCGCGTCGGCGGCGTCGAGCACCCCACGCATCCACTCGACGTCGTGGCTCCCGGCGATCCGGCCGTCCTGCAGCGCTCGGCGCAGGCCTCCCCAGAGCCCCTCTCCGGTCCACTCCTGGAACCTGCGGTGCGCGGTAGGCACCGTCACACCGAACGAGGCGGGCAGGTGGCGCCACGCCGAGCCGCTGGTGAGCACGAGGGCGATGGCGGTGAAGACCGCGCGGTCGCACACCCGACCGCGACCGCCGCCCTGCCTGCGGACCTTCGCCGGCGGGATGAGGGGTTCCACGACCGCCCA
>DASYMV010000233.1:0-7156 GCA_036008865.1 Pseudonocardiaceae bacterium
CCACTCAGGCACTAGCCCAGGACTCGGAGCAGACGCAGCGCCAGTTGCACCTCGAGCATGCGCTCGGACGACTGCCAGTTCTCACCGAGCAAAGTGGACACCCGGTCCAGCCGTTGCACCACGGTGTTCACGTGCACGTGCAGTTCGTCCTTGGCCCGGCTGAGGTTCGCGCCGCAGGCGAAGTAGGCGGACAGCGTGCGCACCAGTTCGGTGCCGCGGCTCGCGTCGTAGTCGAGCAGCGGTCCCAACGTGGCGCGCACGTAGCCCGACACGTCGGCTCTGTCACCGAGGACGACGCCCACGAATCCGAGGTCCGCGAGCGTGGCGCCCTCTCCGCGGCGGTCGAGCAGTAGCAGTGCGCGCAGGCATCTGGCCGCGTCGGCGTGCGCTTGCGCGACCGCGCGGGGGCCTGCCGCGGGACCGGCGCCTCCCACGGTCACCGGTGCGCCGACCGCTCCGCCGAGCACATGAGCGGTCTCCTGTGCCGCGGCGGCGACGTCACCGCCGGGCAGCACGAGCACCACGTGTTCACCGTGCACTCCGGCGAGCCCCCGGCACACCGACGCCTGGTGAACCGCCGCAGCGACCAGGCGTTCCCGCGGTGCCGCGGCGCCGTCGGCCACCAGGACGACGTGGCTCGCCGCCAGTTCCACCCCGACGCGGCGCGCCCGCGCGAGCAGCCGAGCCGGATCGCGGTCGGGCGCGGTGAGCATGTCGGTGATCAACTCACCGCGCACCTTGTTCTCCGCCTCCGCGACGGTTCGCCGCAGCAGCAACAACAACGCCGTGACGACGCTCGCGCGTTCGAACAGCCGCCGGTCGGCATCGGCCAGGTCGGACCTGCCGGTCAGGGTGATGCTGCCCAGGAGCTCTGGACCTGCCAGCACGGCGCACACCCAGCTGCCGTTCTGCTCGACGGCTCGGCCGGTGGCGCGGGAGGCGGCCACCGCGGACCTCGGCGGCGCACTCGCACTCTCACCGGTCCGAACGAGCTCGCCACCCTCGCTGTCGTGAAGGGCGATGTCACCACCGAGCACCTCGGCCACCGCGGCGGCGACTTCGGGGACGTCTTCCCCGCGCAGCACCAGGTCCGTCAGTCGGTCGTGGGAGTCCTCGGCACGGCGCATCGCCTCGTTGTGCGCCCGGATGACCTCGTTGGCCTCGTTGCGTTCCCGCAACGCGACGCGCGTCTCCTCCAGCAGGTGCGCGGTGTCGATGGCGATCGCCGCGTGATCGGCGAACGACGACAGCAGTGCGACCTCGTCAGGCGGGAACTGCCGCGGTGACCGGTTCGCCGCGTAGAGGACGCCGATGACGCGGCTGCCGAGAGTCAGCGGCACACCGAGGATCGCCACCAGGCCCTCTTCCTGCACCGCGGTGTCGATCGGCTGCGTGTGGTCGAACCGCTCGTCGGCGAAGTAGTCCGGTGTCACGTAGGGGAGTGCGGTCTGCGCGACCAGGCCGCCGAGTCCCTCTCCCAAGCCGAGGCGCAGTTGTTGGAACAGCGCGGACACCGATCCGTCGGTGACCCGCATGTACGTCCCGTTCTGCCCGTCGTTCATGGTCAGGTACGAGATGTCCGCGCCGAGCAGCTTGCGGGCCCGTCGGGCGATGGAGCGCAGCACCGCATCGGGGTCCCGGACGCCCGCGAGGTCGCTCGCGGTGTCGAACAGTGCTGCGAGTTCCGCCTCTCGCCTGCGGTGATCGGTGAGCGTGCGCCGAATCCGCAAGGCCAGTTCGGCGCCCTGCTCGACGCGTCCCAGTTCTGCGGCCTCGACGCCACCGGCGCGGGCAGCGGACAGCACCTGCGCGAGCTGCTCGCTGCCCGCGTCGTGCGCGAGCAGGTCGAGCAGGTCGAGCAGGTGCTGCGAGACGTCCGCCTCTGTCATGGCCTCATGCTGGCACCTTGACCGGCTCCGGTGCCGTCTGGTCCAGTTCGACGCCCCTGGTCTCCCTCGATGCGAGCACCGCGACGACGGTCAGGACGCACATGCCGATCACGTACAGCGACACGGGGACCGTGCTGCCGTAGGCCTTCAGCAGTGCCGTCGCGATCAGCGGGGCGATCCCGCCGGCGAGAATGGACGCGAGCTGGTAGCCGATCGAGGCACCGGAGTAGCGAACCCTGGTCCCGAAGAGTTCCGAGAAGAACGCCGCCTGCGGCCCGTACATCGCACCGTGCAGCACCAGGGCGACGGTGGTCGCGAGGACGATCAGACCGAAGGACTTGGTGGAGAGCATCTGGAAGAACACGAACACCCACAAGGCGATGCCGACCGCACCGATCAGGTAGACCTTCCGGCGTCCGATCCGGTCGGACAGCGCACCCCACAGCGGGATGGTGACGAAGTGGATCGCGGATCCGATGAGCACCGCGTTGAGCCCCACCGACTTCGGCAGGTGCAGAGGACCTGTCAGGTACACCAGGATGAACGCGGTGATCACGTAGTACGACACGTTCTCCGCCATGCGGGCGCCCATCGCGACGAGCACCTCGCGCCAGTGCTTGCGCACCACCTGGACGATCGGAGCCTTCTCGGGTGCGGCCTTCTCCTGTTCGGCCTTGCGCTGCGCCGCGAGGAAGACGGGCGATTCCGCGATGCTCAACCGGATCCACAGCCCGATCACGACCAGGAGGCCGGAGAGCAGGAAGGGGATGCGCCAGCCCCACGACAGGAACGTCGCGTCGGACTGCACCGCGGCCAGCACCGCGAGCACCGCCGTGGCGAGCAGGTTGCCGCCCGGCGCGCCGCACTGCGGCCACGACGCCCAGAACCCACGCCGCTTCGGGTCCCCGTGCTCGGAGACGATCAGCACCGCACCGCCCCACTCGCCGCCGAGCGCGAATCCCTGCACCAAGCGGAGGGCGGTGAGCATCAACGGCGCCGCGGCGCCGACCGTGGCGTAGGTGGGCAGCAGGCCCATCGCGCACGTGGCGCCGCCCATCATCAGCAGGCTCAGCACGAGGAGTCTCTTGCGCCCGACCTTGTCGCCGAAGTGGCCGAAGACCAGACCACCCAGTGGCCTCGCGAGGAAGCCGATGGCGTAGGTGGTGAAGGCGAGCAGCGTTCCGGTGAGCGGGTCCGCGGTCGGGAAGAACAGCTTGTTGAACACCAGTGCGGCGGCTGAGCCGTAGAGGAAGAAGTCGTACCACTCGATCGTCGTGCCTATCAGGCTGGCGGAGACGATCCGGCTGATGGATCTCCGGGGCGGGGCGGCGTTGTCAGTCATGGCGGTCACCACTTCGTCGGGATGAGCTGATGGGGCAGGGACGACTACTGGGCGGTCCAACCGCCGTCGATGGACAGCGACGATCCGGTGACGTAACCGGAATCCTTGCCGCACAACCACAACAACGCTGCGGCGACTTCCTCCGGCTCGATCAGCCGCTTGATCGCGCTGTGCTGCAGGAACACCTCGCCGAGCACCTCGTCGGTGCCGATGCCGTGCATCCGCGCCTGCGCTTCGACCTGCCCCTCGACCAGTGGCGTGCGGACGTAGCCGGGGCTGATGCAGTTGCTCGTGACGCCGTGCTCGGCTCCCTCGAGGGCGGCGACCTTGCTCAACCCCTCGAGGGCGTGCTTCGCGGCGACGTAGGCCGACTTGTACGCGCTGGCACGGGATCCGTGCACGCTCGAGATGTTGATCACGCGGCCCCAGCCTTGCGCGTACATGTGCGGCAGGCAGTGCCGCATGAGCAGGAACGGTGCCGTGACCATCACCTGCTGGATCAGCGCGAAGCGATCGGGCGGGAATTCCTCGATCGGCGCGACGTGCTGCAGCCCGGCGTTGTTGACCAGGATGTCGATCTCACGCGGCAGGTCGCCCACCACGTCGGCCGACGCGAGGTCGACGACGTGCGCGGTGCCACCGGTCTCGTCGGCGACGACGCGGATCGCGTCCTCGTCGCGGTCGAGGAGGTGGACTTCGGCGCCCGCCTTGGCCAGAGCCTGCGCGCAGGCCTTCCCGATGCCACTGGCTGCGCCGGTGACCAGCGCAGTACGGCCGGTGAGGTCTCCAGCCGTGATGCTGGTGTGACCCGGAACACTTTGCATAGCTGAGAACGGTAAGGGGGTGAGCGCGTCTGTCACATGTGCGGAATCCACACAGTCCACGCTCGCCACGTGTGAGAGCGCTACAACCCACCCCCCGCGGGCAGCCGAACCGATCATGCGTACGCTGCATTAGCTCGAACGGGGGTACACACGGCCTGCTTTTGGGGGGATCGAGATGTCAATGACGCCCATCTACGACGACCTGATGCGCGAACTGGAGATCATCATCAAGTCGGCGGAGATCGACGCACCCGTGGCCCCGGCCGAGGCGGACTAGGGGCTGTCCTCGATCAGGATGTTCCCTTCGCGCACGGCCTCCAGCGAGAGGGTCCGGTAGCCGGCCTGCTCGAAGAGCACCGTGACGCGGTCCGCTTCGCGTTGCATGACAGTGCCCGGTCCCCACTGCTCGTGCTGCACGGGCGCATCGACCTCGAACTCGCGGTCGGACGAGTCCACCGGGACCTGCTCCCGCGCGGAACCGCTGTCGCAGGTGTCGCAGTTGCCACAGGGGCCGGGTAGCTCCTCGCCGAAGTAGCCGAGCAGGCGCCGGCGACGGCAGCGCCTGGTTTCGGCGTAGTCGCGCATCATCTCGATGCGCGTGCTGTTGAAACGCTGCCGTTGCTCGGCGAGGTCCTCCACTCGCGCTGCGGCGCCGTCGGGTGCCAGGTCCAGGTAGCGGAACCGGCCCTTCGACTCGACGGTGACCGCCCCTGCGCGTTTGAGCAGGTTGAGGATGGTCCCGGTCTTCCTGCGCGACAGGTGCGTCTCGTCGGCGAGCTCCTTGACCGCCATCGGCCTGGCCGCCGCGCGCATCGTCTCGACGATCGTCCGCACCTCCTCCCGATCCGGCGTCCCGCCCGACAGGAACTTCTGCAACCCGAAGTCCTCCGGGCGGTAGAACAGCACCGCTTCCGCCGCCTCCCCGTCGCGACCGGCCCGCCCGACGGCCTGGTAGTAGGAGTCGAGCGAGTCCGGCACCGACGCGTGCACCACGAATCGGACGTCGGCCTTGTCGATACCCATCCCGAACGCCGACGTGGCGACGACGACGTCGAGCTCACCGTCGGTGAATCTCCGGTGCACCTCGTCCTTGTCACCGCTCTTCATGCCCGCGTGGAACGCGGCGCTGCGCAGACCGCGCTCGGCCAGCTCCGCCTGGTAGCGCGAGGTGTCCTTCCGCGTGGCGACGTAGACCAGCCCCGGCCTCGGACCGTCGATCACCCACGCGACGACGGCCTTGCGCTTCTCCCCGTCGTCCGTGCAGCGCCGGACCTCGAGGTGCAGGTTCGGCCGGTCGAATCCGGTGACCACCTGCAGCGGGTCGCGCAGCCGGAGGTGTTCGGTGATGTCCGACCGCACCAGTTCGCCTGCGGTGGCCGTCAACGCGAGCACCGGCGGACGACCGATGCGTTCGATGAGGTGTCCCAGTCGCAGGTAGTCGGGCCGGAAGTCATGCCCCCACGCCGAAACGCAGTGCGCCTCGTCCACGACCAGCAACGCGGGCCGGATCGCCGCCAAGCGCTCTACGACGTCGTCCTTGGCCAACTGTTCAGGTGAGAGGAAGAGATAGCCCGCGTCGCCCGCGCGAACGGCCTGCCACGCCTCGGCGTTCTCGCCGGCGCGGTGCGCGGAGTTGATCGCGACCGCCTCGGGTGCACCGGTGGGGTCCAAGTGGTCGACCTGGTCCCGCTGCAGCGCGATCAACGGTGAGACCACGACCGTCGGACCGGCGAGCAGCGCTCCCGGAACCTGGTAGACGGCTGATTTGCCCGCTCCGGTCGGCATCACGGCGAGCACGTCCCGTCCCGCCACCACCGCTTCCATCGACTCGAGCTGTTCAGGACGCAACGTCCAGCCGAACGCGTCCTCGGCAACGCGTCGCAGCCTCTCGGCAGTCTTGGTCATGCGGGGCACCTCGCGCCGGAGTGAACGGGACGTGGCACAGGGGTACCCCCCCGTCCGGAAGAGCAACCGGGCCGCCGAGCTGGATCAGCTCGACGGCCCGGTGTGGTGGTTCGGCTACTACTTGGGCTGCTGCAGCAGGTCGGACGGCACCGGCTGGTCCTTCCCCAAGGCGTCGAAGAGCCGCAGGGCGTTCTCCCTGTCCCACTTCACGACCGAGCCGGCACCCGGAACCGTCGGGGTGCTGCCGATCGGCACGGTGGCCGTGTCCACCCCACTGCCCATTCCGAACGCGAGTCCGGCGAGGTTGTGCAGGCGGTCGTCAGTGCCGACCGAGATCGTGTCGGTGGCGTTGAACAGCAACGGGAACACCCGGAACGGATTCGCGAGCACGCTCGGGCTGGTCGCCTTGTCGGACAGCGCCGCGAGGAACTTGCGCTGGTTCTGCACGCGCTGCAGGTCGGCTCTCGCGAAGTTGCGAGTGCGGACGAAGCCCAGCGCCTGCGTGCCGTTCAGATCCTGGCAGCCCGGCTGGAGGTCCAGGCCGGCCTTGGGGTCCTGCATCGGCTGGTCGATGCAGATGTTCACACCACCGACGGAGTCGACGATGCCCGCGAATCCGCCGAACCCGACCTCCATGTAGTGGTCGATTCGCAGCCCGGTCGCACCCTCCACGGTCTGGGCGAGCAACGAGGGACCGCCGATGGCGAAGGCTGCGTTGATCTTGTTCTTACCGCTGCCCGGAACGTCCACATAGGAGTCACGTGGGATGCTGAGCAACGTCGACTTGCCCGAGCCGTCCGGGACGTGCAACAGCATGATCGTGTCGGTTCGGGCGCCACCCGCGTCACCGGTCGCCAGCGTGTCCCTCTGCTCCTGGGACAGGCCGTCCCGGGAGTCCGATCCGACCAGGAGCCAGTTGGTACCCGCGGTGGCCGCGGGCCGGCCCGAGTAGTCCTTCAGCGCGTCGACGCGCTTGAGCGAGAAGTCGATGTAGACCCACAACGCCACGAAGGCCAGCAGCAGCACCACCAGCACGACCAGGACGACACGACCCGGACGCCTCCTGCGCCGTTGCGGTACCGGTCGCCGCGGTACCTGTTGCTGGTAACCGTGGTGGTATCCAGCGCTCATCTCGCCTACCCCGATCTTCGGCCGTTCGCGGTCAACCAACTGCATCCAAGGACGCGATGCAAGCG
>DASYMV010000234.1:0-13784 GCA_036008865.1 Pseudonocardiaceae bacterium
CGCGTGTTCGGCCTGGTGAACGTCGGACTGCTCTTCGGGATCGCCCAGTTCCTCACCACGATCGTCCTGACCCTGCTGTACTCGCGGTACGCCGCGCGCAAGCTCGACCCGCAGGTCGTGCTCGTGCGAAGGCGCGCCGGAGCCGAGGAGTGACGGTGCAGCTCGCAGCAACGACGACGACCGGTAATCCGGCGATCAACCTCAGCGTGTTCGGGGTGTTCGTCCTCATCACGCTCTTCATCGTCTACCGGGCGAGCAGTCGCAACGTGACCGCTTCGGACTACTACGCGGCGGGCAGCAGCTTCAGCGGTGCGCAGAACGGCATCGCACTGTCCGGCGACTTCCTGTCCGCGGCGTCGTTCCTCGGCATTTCCGGTGGCATCGCGGTGTACGGCTACGACGGCTTCCTGTACTCGGTGGGATGGGTCGTCGCCTGGTTGTTGGGATTGATGTTGATCGCCGAGCGGCTGCGGAACACCGGCCGCTTCACCGTCGGTGACGTGCTGGCGTTCCGCATGAGGCAACGTCCGGTGCGGGCCGCGGCGGCCAACGCCACGCTGGTGATCTCCTTCTTCTACATGGTCGCCCAGATGGCGGGTGCGGGCGCGATCATGGCTCTGCTGCTGAACGTGCACACCAAGAGCGGCCAGGCACTCGTGATCGCCGTCGTCGGTGTCGTCATGGTCTTCTACGTCCTGGTGGGCGGCATGAAGGGCACGACCTGGGTGCAGATCATCAAGGCCGTGCTCCTGCTGATCTGCGTCTCCCTGATGTCGATCTTCCTGCTGGGCAAGTTCGGGTTCAACTTCTCCTCGATCCTCACCGCCGCCACGCAGAAGACCCCGCTGGGCGGGGAGGTGCTCAACCCCGGCGCCAAATACGGCAGGACGACGATCAGCAAGATCGACTTCATCTCGCTCGCGCTCGCACTCGTGCTCGGTCTCGCATGCCTGCCGCACGTGCTGATGCGCTTCTACACCGTGCCCAACGCCGTCCAGGCGCGGCGGTCGGTGGTGTGGGCGATCTGGACCATGGTCATCTTCTACTTCTGCACGCTCGTGATCGGCTTCGGTGCGATGGCGCTGGTCGGCTCGGACACGATCGCCGCCGCGCCGGGCGGTGAGAACTCGGCGGCGCCCCTTCTGGCGTTCCGCATCGGTGGCGCGGTGCTGCTGGGAATCGTGTCCGCGGTCGCGTTCGCCACGATCCTCGCCGTCGTGGCCGGGTTGACGCTCACCGCGGCCGCCTCGTTCGCCCACGACGTGTACGCGAACGTCATCAAGCACGGCCAGGCCGACCCGCGGTCGGAGGTGCGGGTCGCCCGCGTGACCGCCATCGTGGTGGGGCTGCTGTCGATCGTCGGCGGCATCGCCGCCAACGGCCAGAACGTCGCCTTCCTCGTCGCGCTCGCCTTCGCCCTCGCCGCGTCGGCGAACCTGTCCACGATCCTGTACTCGTTGTTCTGGAAGCGGTTCAACACCAACGGGACGCTGTGGGGCATCTACGGCGGCCTGATCTCCGGCGTGGTGCTGATCGTCTTCTCCCCCGCGGTGTCCGGTTCACCGCAGTCGATCTTCCCCGGCGTGGACTTCCACTGGTTCCCGCTCGGCAACCCCGGCATCGTGTCGATCCCGTTGTCGTTCCTGTGCGGGTACCTCGGAACGGTGCTGAGCAAGGAGCAGGCCGACCCGGACAAGCAAGCGGAGATGGAGGTCCGTTCGCTCACCGGTCTCGGATCGAACCTCTGACCACGCGCTACAGGGCGGCCCGCACCGCGGAGGCGAAGCGCAGCGGTGCGCCACCATCGGTCTGCCGGAAACCCAATGAGGGCTCGGCGAGTTCGAGCTCGAGCAGCAGCGGCTTGCCGTCCGCGCCGGACACCACGTCCACCCGTGCGTAGAGCAAGTCGTTGCGGCGCAAGCCGAGCAGGCTCGCTGCCGCGTCCAGGGCGTCCTCGGCGAGCTGCCGCCGGGCGGCGTCCGGCTCCGCGGGCGCGAGGCGCTCGGTCACGAACAGGCCCGAAGCGTCGGACACCGCGTGACCGGACAGCATCGCGGACTTGGTGAACGCGTGCGAGTAGATCCCGCCGAAGTACACCAGTGCGGTCTCGCCTTCCGCGTCCACGAAGGACTGATAGGGCTGGACGACGGCCGTCCTGCCGGCGGCGTGCAACGACGCGAGGTGCTCGGCGGCCGCCTCGTCCGCGCCGGGGGCGAACCGCGCCGCACCCCGTGATCCCGCACCGACCGACGGCTTCACCACGAACTCGTCGTCGGGCCAGTGCGCTCGCTCCCCCGGCGCCACGAGTTCCGTGGGGACCACGGACACCCCGGCCGACGCCAGCGCGACCAGGTAGGCCTTGTCGGTGTTCCACCGCACCACGTCCGCCGGGTTGGCGAGCGAGGGCACGGAGTCGCACCACGTGAGGAAGTCCGGCAGCCGGTCGGTGTAGTCCCAGGTCGCACGGAGGACGACGAGATCCGCCGCGCTCATGTCAGCACCGGAGTCCCACACCACCCACTCGGCGTCGACGCCGAACTCGGCGAGAGCTCCCGGCAGGGCGTCGTCGTCCCCGTCGCTGGTCGGCAGATCTGCGCAGGCGGCGAGGAGTACCCGCGGGCTCAACGCCGGGCTCGCGGACCGGCCATCTTGCGGCGGTGGGCCGGGCCGATGCGCAGCAGTGACGTGGTCTCACGATCCCATTCGGACAGTTCGAGGTCCGGCACCTCGGCGACCACGGCCTCGCCGACCGCCAGGTCGGGGACCACCACGTCGCCCATGGCGCCGTCGGAGCCGATCAGCACGATGCGAGCGCCCGCGCGCCCGACGTGCTCGACGACCGCCTTCGAGTGCTTGCCGTGATCGGCGACGAACTTCGCCGCCGCCTTCACCGCCAGGGGCGGCACCTTCACCGTCTTCTCGTCAGCCACGGGCCTACCCTAAGGCGAACAGGTAGCTTCCGTTGACGTGACCGATGCCACCGCAGTTCAGTCTCTCGTCGCCGAGTTCACCTCCTGGCAGTTCGACCGGAAGCCGGCGACCGCCTCGATGCTCGGATCCCTCCACCACGACCACACGCTCGGCGACTTCAGCGCCGCCGGGTTCACCGGCTACGAGCGCGAGGCCGGCGGTTGGCTGGAGCGGTTCACGGCGGTCGGCAACGCCGGGTTGACCCTCGACGACTCCGTCGACCGCGACCTCGTCATCACCGTGCTGCGCGGCGAGCAGGCCAGGGCCGACTGGCCGGGGTGGCGCCGTGACCCGTCGGCCTACACGTCGGTGATCTTGCACACCTTGTTCAGCGCCTTCCTCCACCGTCTGCGCCCGGAAGCGGAGCTCGTCGACTCCGTCGTCACCCGCTTGCGCGAGGTTCCGGACGTGCTGGCCGCCTGCCGCGCGAACCTGGACCCCGAACTGGCCGCGCCCAAGATCGTGCGGCGGGGCGCCGACCAGGCTCGTACCGCACGCGCCTTCCTGACCACCGCGCTACCGGCCGAGGTCACCGACGAGACGCTGCGTGCGAAACTCCTGCAGGCCGCCGAGCCCGCCGCCGCTGCGTTCGACGACCTGGTGGGATTTCTCGACGCGCTGGCCGAACGTGCGACCGGTGACTGGCGGATGGGCGAGAAGCTCTACTCGACCCTGCTGGTGGAGCAGGAACTGCTCGGTTACGGAGCGAGCGAGCTGCACGAGCGCGGCAAGGCGGCCTACGCCGAGCTCGAGGCCGAGATGCGCGCGCTGGCGGGCTCCGAGGACTGGCGCTCGGTGATGCAGGGCCTGCAGGACGACCACCCGCCCACGCTGGAGGCGATGCGCGAGGAGTACGAGGCCGAGACCGAACGAGCCCGTGCGTTCCTCGTCGAGCACGGCCTGGTGACCTTCGCCGAAGGCGAGCAGTGCCGGGTCGTGCCGTCACCCGGCTTCCAGCGACCGATTCTCTCGGTCGCCTCGTACATGTCACCGGCGCCGTTGACCTCCAGCCGCGTGGGGCACTTCTTCGTGCCGTTCACGCCGGACGACTTCACCCCCGACCAGGTGCGACAGCGGCTCGCGACGAACGCCCGCGCGCAGCTCGCCACGATCGCGGTGCACGAGGCCTACCCCGGCCACCACTGGCACCTGTCGTGGCTCGCCGCGCAGGACCGCACCCTGCGCAAGGTGTTCCGCACGCCGTACTTCTCAGAGGGCTGGGCGCTGTACGCGGAGAGACTGCTGCGCGAGCACGGGTACTTCACCGACCCGGCGCAGGAGCTCGCCCACGTCGAGGCACGGCTCTTCCGGGCCGCCCGGATGGTCGTGGACACCGCGCTGCACTGCGGTGACATGACCCCCGAGCAGGCCGAGGAGTTCATGTCGACCAAGACGTCGCTCACGCCGGGCACGGCGACGGGCGAAGTCGCCCGGTACTGCGCGTGGCCGACGCAGGCGCCCTCGTACCTGACCGGTGCGCTCGAGATCGAACGGATCCGTGCTGACTACCTCGCGGCGAACCGGGGCAGCCTGCGCGAGTTCCACGACACGCTCGCAGGCTCCGGTGCGTTGCCGCTCGGGCTCGCCCGCCGGGTCGCCCTCGAAGGGTGAGACGGGGAACATCCGCGATGCACGCGGGGTTGCGCGAGGAGAAGTGATCAACCCGGACACGACCAGGTGTGGATGTCCCGCAAGACAGGGAGGATCGAATGCCCAAGGCAGTGGTGGTACCGACCACCGGTGGCCCGGAAGTGCTGGAGCACTCCGAGGTCGAGGCGCTCAAGCCGGGGCCGGGTGAGCTGCTGGTCCAGGTGTCGGCCGCCGGTGTGAACTACATCGACACCTACCACCGTTCCGGCCTCTACCCGAGGGAGCTGCCGTTCGTGCTCGGGCTGGAGGGTGCGGGCCCGGTGGTCGCCGTCGGTGAGGGCGTCACCGAGTTCGCCGAGGGCGACCGGGTGGCCTGGATGTCCGCGCCCGGCAGCTACGCCCAAGAGGTCACCGTCGCCGCGGACCAGGCGGTGAGGATCCCCGACGGCGTGGACGACGAGACCGCGGCTGCCGTGATGCTGCAGGGCATCACCGCGCACTACCTCGTCCACTCCACCTACGAGGTCCGCGCGGGCGATGACGTGCTGGTGCACGCCGCCGCGGGCGGCGTCGGGCTGCTGCTCGTGCAATGGGCGAAGGCCAAGGGCGCTCGGGTGATCGGCACCGTGTCGACCGAAGCCAAGGAGCGGCTGGCTCGCGAGGCGGGAGCGGACGAGGTGGTCCGCTACACCGAGGTCGACTTCCAGCCCGAGGTCCGCCGCCTGACCGGCG
Organism: Pseudonocardiaceae bacterium; assembly: GCA_036008865.1. Lineage (GTDB taxonomy): Bacteria > Actinomycetota > Actinomycetes > Mycobacteriales > Pseudonocardiaceae > DASYMV01. Next base: position 5,293 of record DASYMV010000234.1, read on the forward strand.
GCAAGGGGGTCGCGGTCGTCTACGACGGCGTCGGCAGGGACACCTTCGACGCCAGCCTCGACAGCCTCAAGCCCCGTGGTGTGCTGGCGCTCTACGGCGCGTCGAGCGGCGCGGTGCCGCCGGTGGACCCGCAGCGGCTCAACGCTGCCGGTTCGGTGTACCTGACCAGGCCGAGCACCGGCCCGCACATCGCCGATCGGGCCGAGTTCGAGTCGCGGGCGAAGGACCTGTTCCAGGCGATCGCGGACGGCACGCTGAAGATCCGCGTCGGCGGTCGCTACCCGCTGGAGAACGCGCGGCAGGCGCACGAGGACCTGCAGGGCCGCAAGACGACGGGCAAGGTGCTGCTGATCCCGTGAGCCGGGGAAATGCCGCCGAGGCCACCTTTGCCGCATCCACTGCGGCGAAGGTGGCCTCGACGGGACGCTCAGGGGCTCAGCCGGTGACCTTCACGGCGTCGATGACGAACACCAGGGTCTCGTTCGGCTTGATGCCGTTCCCACCCTGGCCGTAGCCCTTGTCCGGCGGGACGACGAGCAGGCGGCGGCCGCCCTCCTTGAGCCCGATCAGACCCTCGTTCCAGCCGTCGATCACGCGTGCCTGGCCCACGTTCTTCAGCTCGAAGGGCTGTCCGCGGTCGAACGAGCTGTCCTTCTCCACCTTGTCCGAGAACGTCACGAGCTGGTAGTTCACCGTCGCGGTCGAACCGGGTTTGACCTCGGCACCGGTACCCGGCGTCAGGTCGGAGGTGATGAGCTCGTTCGTCGGCCGGCAGTCCGGGATGGTGATCGTCGGCTTCTCACCGAACGCGCCGGTGACCTTGAAGTCGGCGGCCTTGCACGGCGTGCCCGACGCGGTCGACCCGGACTGGGTGCTGCCGGTGGTCTGGCCGCCGCTCGACGTCTGGTCGCTCGCGGCGCAGGACGCGAGCGAGACTCCGGACAACAGGGACACGAGAACGAGGGCCGTACGGCCGACAGTGCGCATGGTGGGCGAGCTTATGGGGTGGGCCGAGCCGACGGTCAGAAGGGCCAGCCGAGGACCGGCAGGCCGATCACGGCGTCGACGGCGAGGCCGCAGAACACCAGCATCAGGTAGAGGTTCGACATGTGGAAGAACTTCATGGTGTTGGTCGATCCCCCACGGCGCACGACCGTGTGCAGGCGGTGCGCGAACACCACGAACCAGACGCCTGAAGCCGCCGCGATCGTCACGTAGATCCAGCTCGTCACCGGCGCGAGCAGCAGCGTGCACACGACCGTGACCCACGAGTAGATGACGATCTGCCGGGTGACCTGCTGCGCGGTGGCGACGACGGGGAGCATCGGCACGCCCGCGCGCGCGTAGTCCTCCTTGAACTTCATGGCCAGCGCCCAGGTGTGCGGCGGGGTCCAGAAGAAGATCACACCGAACATCACCAGCGCGGGCCACGCGACCGTGTTCGTCACCGACGACCAGCCGATGATCACCGGCATGCAACCGGCCATGCCGCCCCAGATGACGTTCTGCGACGTCCGCCGCTTCAGCACCAGCGTGTAGACGAAGATGTAGAACAGGATCGTCGCCACCGCGAACACCGCCGACAGCAGGTTCGTGGTGATCCACAGGAAGCCGAAGGACACCACGCCCAGCGCTATTCCGAAGATGAGCGCGTTGCGCGGCGGGATCTGGTTGCGGGCCAAGGGCCGCGCGGTGGTCCGCTTCATCACCGAGTCGATGTCGGCGTCGACGAAGCAGTTGAGCGCGTTGGCGCTGCCCGCGGCCAGGGTGCCGCCGGCGAGCGTGCAGGCGATCAGCCACAGCGGCGGCAGGCCGCGTGCGGCCAGCAGCATCGCCGGGATGGTGGTGATCAACAGCAGTTCGATGACCCGTGGCTTGGTCAGCGCCACGTACGCACCCACGACCTGCCGGGGCGAACGCGCCGGGGCCTCGGTGACCGCACTCATCGCGTCTCGCTCCTCACGGGTCGGGGGACGGATCGGGGCGTCGACCGCTCACCCGATTCCGGACACGATGGTAATCGTCGTGTGCAACGGGTACCCCCTGGGGTGGTGCTGTGACCTGCACCATCAAGCCTTGATCACTCTTGTGCCTGCCCCCACGGGGTGGCGGGGAGCGTTGAGATCACGCTCGTGGAGCAGCGGGACTAGGCTGACCGAGGACGAGGAAATCGCGGGTCGGACCGAGCGGCAGAGGGTGGGGGACGAGTTCTCCACATCGATCTCGGGATCGATTGAGAAGGCGCAGTCGCCGGCCGCCCGCCCTACGTGAGAGTGGAGCTGTGTCCGTGTCCGTCACCGACGACATCACCCGGCTGACCGAGGCCCATCTGCCCGACGACTGGACCGAGCTCGACAAGCGCGCGGTCGACACCATCAGGGTCCTCGCCGCTGACGCGGTGCAGAAGGTCGGCAATGGTCACCCCGGTACCGCGATGAGCCTGGCGCCGCTCGCCTACACGCTGTTCCAGCGCGTCATGCGGCACGACCCCGCCGACCCGGACTGGATCGGCAGGGACCGCTTCGTGCTCTCGGCGGGCCACACCAGCCTGACGTTGTACATCCAACTGTTCCTCTCCGGCTACGGCCTGGAGCTCGACGACCTCAAGGCGCTGCGGACGTGGGGTTCGAGGACCCCCGGCCACCCGGAGCACCGGCACACGCCGGGCGTGGAGATCACCACCGGACCGTTGGGCCAGGGCCTGGCCGCCGCGGTGGGCATGGCGATGGCCGCTCGCCGCGAGCGCGGCCTGTTCGACCCGGACACCCCGCAGGGCCAGAGCCCGTTCGACCACCACATCTACGTGATCGCCTCCGACGGCGACATCGAGGAGGGCGTGACCTCCGAGGCGTCGTCGCTCGCGGGCACCCAGCAGCTGGGCAACCTCACGGTGATCTACGACGACAACGAGATCTCCATCGAGGACGACACGGCCATCGCGCTGTCCGAGGACACCGCGAAGCGGTACGAGGCCTACGGCTGGCACGTCCAGGTCGTCGAGGGCGGTGAGAACGTCGTCGGCATCCAGGAGGCGCTGGAGAAGGCGAAGGCGGTCACCGATCGGCCGTCGTTCATCCAGCTCCGCACGATCATCGGCTACCCGGCGCCGAACAAGATGAACACCGGTGCGGCGCACGGTGCGGCGCTCGGCGCGGACGAGGTCGCCGAGGTGAAGAGGGCCCTGGGCTTCGACCCCGACAGGACCTTCGAGGTGCCGCAGGAGGTTCTCCAGCACACCCGCAAGGTGGTCGAGCGCGGCGAGAAGGCCAAGGCCGAGTGGCAGAAGTCGTTCGACGCCTGGGCGCAGGCCAACCCGGAGCGCAAGGCGCTGCTGGACCGGCTCATCGGCCGCACGCTGCCCCAGGGCTGGGAGGCCAAGCTCCCGCACTGGGCCCCGGACCCGAAGGGCATGGCCACCCGCAAGGCCTCCGGTGAGGTGCTCAACGCGATCGCCGATGTGCTGCCCGAGCTGTGGGGCGGCTCGGCGGACCTGGCCGAGAGCAACCTCACGACCATCAAGGGTGCGCCGTCGTTCGGCCCGGAGAGCACCTCCACCAGCATGTGGTCGGCCAACCCGTACGGCCGCACACTGCACTTCGGCGTGCGCGAGCACGCGATGGGCTCCATTCTCAACGGCATCGCATTGCACGGTCCGACCCGCCCGTACGGCGGCACCTTCCTCGTGTTCAGCGACTACATGCGGCCCGCGGTGCGGCTCGCCGCGATCATGAAGGCCGCGGTCGTCTACGTCTGGACGCACGACTCGATCGGTCTCGGCGAGGACGGCCCGACGCACCAGCCGATCGAGCACCTGGCCGCGCTGCGCGCCATTCCCGGCCTGTCGATCGTGCGTCCGGCCGACGCGAACGAGACCGCGGCGGCGTGGAAGGCGATCCTGGAGCGGCCCGCAGGCCCGGCCGGTCTCTCGCTGACCCGCCAGAACGTGCCGGTGCTGGAGGGCACCAGCGCGGAAGGCGTGGCCAAGGGCGGCTACGTGCTGGCGGACGCCTCGAACGGGCAGCCCGAACTGGTCTTGATCGCCACGGGGTCCGAGGTGCAGATCGCTGTCGAGGCCCGAACCCTCCTCGAGGCCGAGGGCGTGCCCACCCGCGTGGTCTCGATGCCGTGCGTCGAGTGGTTCGACGCACAGGACGAGAACTACCGGCAGCAGGTGCTGCCGTCGTCGGTGAAGGCACGTGTCGCCGTGGAGGCCGGCATCGCCCAGCCGTGGTACCGCTTCGTCGGTGACGCGGGCGAGATCGTCTCCATCGAGCACTTCGGCGCTTCCGCCGACTTCCAGACGCTTTTCCGCGAGTTCGGTTTCACGACCGAGAACGTGGTCGCAGCCGCGCGGCGATCCCTCGCGGCTGCCAAGAACTGAGGGAGATACTGCAGTGACTTCGAAGTCTCCGCTGGCCGCGCTCACCGAGGCCGGCGTCTCGATCTGGCTCGACGACCTGTCCCGTGAGCGGCTGCAGACGGGCAACCTCGCGAAGCTGGTCTCGGACTACAACGTCGTCGGTGTGACCACCAACCCGACGATCTTCGCGGCTGCGCTGTCCAAGGGCGAGTCCTACGACGAGCAGGTCCGGGCGCTCGCCGCCCGCGGCGCGGACACGCACGCGGCCGTCCGCGAGATCACCACCGACGACGTGCGCGACGCCTGTGACGTGTTCCGCGACATCTGGGAGCGCACCGACGGCATCGACGGCCGGGTGTCCATCGAGGTCGATCCGCGCCTGGCACACGACCAGGAGCGCACGGCCGCCGAGGCGCTCGACCTGTGGAAGACCGTCGACCGCCCGAACCTCATGGTGAAGATCCCCGGAACCATCGAGGGTCTGCCGGCCATCACCCGCACCCTCGCCGAGGGCGTCAGCGTCAACGTCACCCTGATCTTCTCGCCCGATCGCTACCGCGACGTGATGGAGGCCTACCTCTCGGGTTTGGAGCAGGCGAAGGCCAACGGCCACGACCTCAAGACGATCCAGTCGGTCGCGTCGTTCTTCGTGTCCCGTGTGGACACCGAGGTCGACAAGCGCCTCGACGCCATCGGCACGCAGGACGCCAAGGCGTTGCGCGGCCAGGCCGCGATCGCCAACGCGCGGCTGGCCTACGCCGCCTACCAGGAGACCTTCACCGGTCCGCGCTGGGAGGCGTTGGTCGCTGACGGGGCCCGCCCGCAGCGCCCGCTGTGGGCCTCCACCGGCGTGAAGGACCCGAACTACCCCGACACCCGCTACGTCGACGAGCTCGTCGCTCCGGGCGTGGTGAACACGATGCCGGAGAAGACGCTGTACGCCGTCGCCGACCACGGCCACATCGTCGGCGACACCGTCACGGGCAGGGCCGCCGAGGCGCAGAAGGTCTTCGACGGTCTGCGCGAGGCCGGCATCGACATGGACGACGTGTTCGCCGTGCTCGAGCGCGAGGGCGTCGAGAAGTTCGAGAAGTCCTGGGAGGAGCTGCTGGAGACCGTGACCAGCCAGCTCGAGAAGGCGAAGGGTCAGAACTGACGATGAGCGACGTGATCTCGGTGGAGATCGTACGTGCGCCCAACGGGGACCAGGTCGGCGCGATCGTCGCCGACCTGGTCGCCGCGCAGGTGCCGAGCAAGCTGACCGCCCAGGACCCCACGCTGTGGGGCCCGGAGGCCGAGTCCGAGGCGAGAATCCGGCTGGCGTGGACCGCGCTGCACGAGACTTCGCGTCCCTTGCTGCCGGAGATCGCGCAGCTGCGCGAGGAGCTGCACGCCGAAGGCGTCGACCGCGTCGTGCTCGCCGGCATGGGCGGCTCCTCCCTGGCACCCGAAGTGATCACCGCGACGGCCGGTGTCCCGCTGGTGGTGCTGGACACCACCGACCCGCACCAGGTCAACGACGCGCTCGAGGGCGACCTGCGACGCACGGTCCTGGTGGTGTCGTCCAAGTCCGGCGGCACGGTCGAGACCGACAGCCACCGCCGGATCTTCGAGAAGGCCTTCACCGAGGCCGGGATCGACGCGGCCTCGCGGATCGTCGTGGTCACCGACCCCGGCTCGCCGCTGGAGGTGCTCGCACGCGAGGCCGGCTACCGCAAGGTGTTCCTGGCCGACCCCAACGTCGGCGGCCGCTACTCGGCCCTGACCGCGTTCGGCCTGGTGCCCTCCGGCCTCGCAGGGGCGGACGTCGCGGCACTGCTCGACGAGGCCGCCGAGGCCTCGAAGCTGGTTTCCGTCGACTCCGAGGACAACCCGGCCGTGGTGCTCGCCGCCACGCTCGGCGCGGCGCACGCGCAGAACGCCGAGAAGGTCGTCTTCGCCGACACCGGTTCAGGCATCAAGGGCTTCGGCGACTGGGCGGAGCAGCTCATCGCCGAGTCCACCGGCAAGAACGGCACCGGTCTGCTGCCGGTGGTCGTCGAGGGGCCCGGTGCCCCCGGTTTCGTCGACGCCCGCAGCGACGCCACGCCCGTGGCCGTCGGCCCCGCCACCGGTGCCTCCGCGCTGGCGGTGGAGGGCAAGCTCGGCGCGCAGTTCCTGCTGTGGGAGTACGCGACCGCGATCGTCGGCCGGGTCCTCGGCATCAACCCGTTCGACCAGCCCGACGTCGAGGCCGCGAAGAACGCCGCACGGGCGCTGCTGGACTCCCCGCAGGCCGACTCCGCCCGACCGTCCTTCGTGGACGGTCCGGTCGAGGTGTACCCGAGCGGCGACTGGCTCTCCGGTGACGTCAAGACGGTGGCCGATGCCGTCCAGGCGCTGTGGGCCGCTGCTCCCGAGCACGGCTACATCTCCCTGCAGGCCTACCTGGACCGCATCGACGACGCGTCGTTCGCGTTGCTGCGCCCCGAAGTCGCCCGGCGCGCGCACCTGCAGACCACCTTCGGGTGGGGACCGCGGTTCCTGCACTCGACCGGCCAGTACCACAAGGGCGGTCACCAGAACGGTGTGTTCCTGCAGATCACAGGCGCGTCCGAGCTCGACCTCGAGGTACCGGGGCGCCCCTATTCGCTCGCCACGCTGCAACTGGCGCAGGCGCTGGGTGACGGGCAGGTGCTCGCCGACCGCGGACGTCCGGTCCTGCGGTTGCACCTGACCGACCGCATCGCCGGCCTGGCGCAGCTGGTGGAGGCCATCCAGGAGGACGGCTCGTGACAACTGCGACCAAGGGCTGGCGCAACCCCCTGCGAGACCCGCGGGACAAGCGCCTTCCGCGCATCGCGGGCCCGTGCGGCCTGGTGATCTTCGGCGTGACCGGTGACCTGTCGCGCAAGAAGCTCATGCCCGCGATCTACGACCTGGCCAACCGCGGCCTGCTTCCACCGGGCTTCGGACTCGTCGGATTCGCTCGGCGTGACTGGGCGGACCAGGACTTCATGCAGGTCGTCTACGAGGCGGTCAGGCAGTACGCACGCACACCGTTCCGGCAGGAGGTGTGGGACCGGCTCGCCGAAGGCATCCGGTTCGTGCAGGGCAGCTTCGACGACGACGCGGCGTTCGACGCGCTCGCCGCGACCGTGGCAGACCTGGACCGCGAGCGGGGAACGGGTGGCAATCACGCGTTCTACCTCTCCGTGCCGCCGAGCGCGTTCCCGCAGGTCGTCAATCAGCTCAAGCGCTCCGGGCTCGCCAAGCCGGAGAGCCCGCTGTCGTGGCGCCGAGTCGTCATCGAGAAGCCCTTCGGGCACGACCTGCAGAGCGCCAAGCAGCTCAACCGCGTCGTCAACGAGGTCTTCCCCGAGGAGTCGGTGTTCCGCATCGATCACTACCTCGGCAAGGAGACCGTCCAGAACATCCTGGCGATGCGGTTCGCCAACCAGCTCTACGAGCCCATCTGGAACGCCAACTACGTCGACCACGTGCAGATCACCATGGCCGAGGACATCGGTCTGGGTGGCCGCGCGGGGTATTACGACGGCATCGGCGCGGCACGCGACGTCATCCAGAACCACCTGTTGCAGCTGCTCGCGCTGACCACGATGGAGGAACCGGTCTCGTTCCGGCCCTCCGACCTGCGGGCCGAGAAGGTGAAGGTGCTGTCGGCGACCCAGCCGGTGCACCCGTTCCCCGAGACGACCGCACGCGGTCAGTACACCGGTGGCTGGCAGGGTGGCCAGAGGGTGCCCGGACTGCTGGAGGAGGCGGGGTTCTCGAAGGAGTCGAAGACCGAGACCTTCGCCGCGATCACCCTCGAGGTGAACACGCGTCGCTGGGCCGGTGTGCCCTTCTACCTGCGCACGGGCAAGCGGCTCGGGCGTCGGGTCACCGAGGTGGCCGTCGTCTTCAAGCGGGCGCCGCACCTGCCGTTCGACCACACGGCCACCGAGGAACTGGGACAGAACGCCCTGGTGGTGCGCGTGCAGCCGGACGAGGGTGTCACCATCCGGTTCGGCTCGAAGGTGCCGGGTAACACGATGGAGGTCCGCGACGTCACGATGGACTTCGGCTACGGCCACGCGTTCACCGAGTCGTCGCCGGAGGCCTACGAGCGGCTGCTGCTCGACGTGCTGCT
>DASYMV010000235.1:0-3318 GCA_036008865.1 Pseudonocardiaceae bacterium
GCCACGCCAGGTAGCCCAGCTCGTACTTCTGCGAGTGCGGCAGGTACATCGTCGGGCCCGTCTCCACGGGCATGTCCGAGTGCGCTACCGCACCTTGCAGGGTGAGGACGGGCGAGAGCCGATGCACGTGCGACGGATACCGCTCGACGAGTCGGTTCGACTGGAAGCCGAGGTGGTAGTCGCGGTGAACCGTCTGGGCAGCACCGCCGGGATTGACCACGTTGACCTGCGAGGTGAGCTGGTAGTGCGGACCGAGCCACGCCGACGACACGAGTTCGACGACTTCGTTGGCGTAGTAGGCGGCGAACACGGCGGGCTCGCGGACCGCGAGCTTCTCCAACGCGTTCCACACACGGTCGTTGGCGCCGGGTTTCGCGAAGTGATCTCCCGCGGCGGCACCGCTCGCACGCTGCTCGGCGATCATCGTCGCGAACGCGTCGGTCGCCCGGTCCACGATGGACACATCGGTGAAGGCGCCCGTGAACACCACGAGCCCCGGACCGTCCATGAGGGCGCGCACCAGTTCGCCCTGCACGTCACGTCGGCCCTGCGCGGACTTCGCGCGGTCGCGAAGACGCGCCGAGTCGTAGATCAGCACGTTCTGCTCCACCGACTCGGCGAGGGGGTAGTCCCTCAGATCGGTGCGCTCGGAGACCAGAGCCTCGAGATCGGTGAGATGGCAGTCGTTCTCGGACAGCCACACGGGATCTGTGGCGCGAGCAGCGGATTGCGCGGTGGTGGACATCGCGGTCCCTCCCTGGCCTCGGTGGGCGACATCTGCCAGCCTACGAACCAGATCCCTCGCTCAACCGTGGAAAACCATCACAACCCCGCAGGAGTCGGGTGTGGGACATCGATACCGGATCCGGGAGATCGTGGTGCAGGCCGGGCTGAGCGGGACCACCGTCAGCAGTGCCCTCAGCGGACGCCTCGCGGGCGGAACTGGATGCTGATGCGCGGGCCGACGGCCTTGGCGGTCTTGGGAATCGCATGCTCCCAGGTGCGCTGGCACGAGCCGCCCATGACGATCAGGTCGCCGTGGCCCAAGGCGTGCCGCACGGTCTCACCTCCGCCGCCCCTCGGTCGCAGGAGCAGTGCACGGGGTGCGCCGACCGAGACGATCGCGACCATCGTGTCCTGTGTGCTGCCGCGTCCGGTGGTGTCACCGTGCCAAGCGACGCTGTCGCGGCCGTCGCGGTAGTAGCACAACCCCGCGGTGCGGAAGGGCTCACCGAGTTCTGCGGCGTAGTGCCGGCTCAGCGCTGAGCGTGCGTGCACCAGCACGGGGTCGGGTAGCGGAGCACTCTCGCCGTAGAAGCTCAGCAATCGAGGCACCGGCACCACGCGGTCGTACATCTGACGCTGCTCGGCCTGCCACGGCACGGCGGAGACCAATCGTCCGAACAGTTCGTCCGCTCCGGTCAACCAGCCGGGGAGGACGTCGATCCACGCTCCACGCGACAGGGGCGTACGTCGGATCGAGTCGAGGGGCCGCAGCCCGACGGCCGCGGCCGTGTCGAAGAGCGATCCTTGCAACGCCGCTGACATGTGCACGAGCCTACACGGGTCTCGAACATCTGTTCGATCGATCAACATCTCAGACTTGGCGTGCACGAGCGGATGCTCAGAGATCGGCCCCGTGGTCCTCACCGACGCGACCGGCACCTCCACCCGGAGGACGGGAAGGAACACATCCGTGCGCTGCGAGGTCAACGACGCCGACCAGTACTCCGGTACCACCGCGAGATCGGGAGGCGACTCACACCCCGGCCGATCGACGGGCGAGCCGACGAGCCGCTTCGGTCAGGTCGGCGGCGGCGCGGCGGACGTCGGCCTCCGTCGTCCACCGGCCGACGCTCAGCCGCACCGCTCCCAGTGCACGCCCGGTGGAAAGCCCCATCGCGGTCAGCACGGGCGAGGGTTCGTGAGTGCCCTCGTGGCACGCCGAGCCGGTGGATGCGGCGATCGCCGGACACGCGGCGAGCAACTCGTGTCCGGCGACGCCCTCGATGCTCACGTTCAGGGTGTTCGGCAGCCGGTGCGTCGGGTGGCCGTTCAGCAGTACACGGCCGGGGAGGAGTGCGCTGAGCTCGTCGTGCAGCAGCTCGCGCAGGCCGCGCAGCCGCTCCGCGTCGCCCTCGACGAGCTCGGCGGCGCACCCCAACGCGGCGATCAGAGCGACGTTCTCCGTACCTGCGCGAAAGCCCCGTTCCTGACCTCCGCCGTAGACCGAGGGCTCCAACCGCAGCCCGGCCCGGACGTGCAGGGCACCGACGCCCTTGGGCGCGTAGAACTTGTGGCCGGTCAGGGTCAGCAGATCGACCCCGAGGTCACGCACGGACACCTCGACCTTGCCGACGGACTGGGAGGCGTCGGTGTGGATCAGGGCTCCGCGGGAGTGAGCGAGGTCGGCCAGAGCGCGAACCGGCTGGACGGTGCCGGTCTCGTTGTTGGCATGCATCACCGACACGAGCACCGTGTCGTCGGTCAGCGCGGCTTCGAGGTCGGCGGGGTCCACCAGGCCGTGACGGTCCACCGGCAGCACCGTGACGCGGAAGCCGTGCAACCGCCGCAGGCCGTCGCACGCCGCGAGCACCGCGGGGTGCTCGGTCACCTGAGTGATCACGTGGTTGCCGCGATGGCGGTGAGCCAGCCCGGCGCCCCGGATCGCGAGGGTGTCGCTGTCGGACCCGCCGCCGGTGAACACCACCTCGCCGGCAGTGCTGCCGACGAGCGCGGCCACCGCGTTCCGCGCGGCGTTCACGGCGGCGCGCGCGGCGGTGCCGTAGACGTGACCGCTCGACGGGTTGCCCCAGTGCTCGGTGAGGTAGGGCAGACACGCTCGAACGACGCGGGGGTCGACCGGCGTGGTGGCGTTGTGGTCGAGGTAGATCGGGTTCACGGCGCGACCCCCCTCGTCCCGGCGGCCACGCACAGGTCAGCGGACAGGTCCACGGGCCAGCGCCTCCTGCGCCGTGTCGAACACGCCGATGACCGAGTCGAGCTGGGTCAACCTGAGCAGGCGCGCCACGTTCGGACGTGGAGCCGCCAGGACCATGTCGGCCTGCTTGGTCCGGTAGTCCTTGTGAGCGGTCACCAGCGCGCCCAGTCCGCTGGAATCGCAGAAGCTCACGCCCGCCATGTCCACCACGACCCGGCGTCCCATCTGCTCGACGAGGTAGGCGTAGAGGGTGGGCGCGGTGTGGAAGTCGACCTCGCCGCCCACGCGCAGCACCACGTGGTCCCCGAACTCCTCGCGGGTCAGGCTCAGCTCAGGCCGCTGCCTGCCGCGGTTGATCTCCTCCAGCTGAGCCGGTG
>DASYMV010000236.1:0-7582 GCA_036008865.1 Pseudonocardiaceae bacterium
TAGTTGGCGAACCCGAAAAGGATCGGTGTCGCATAGAGCAGCAGCATCAGCGTGCCGTGCATGGTGAACAGCTGGTTGTACTGCTCGTTGGACAGGAACTGCATGCCGGGCCTGGCCAGCTCCGCACGCATCAGCAGCGCCATGACCCCGCCGACCATGAAGAAGACGAAGGCGGTGACCAGGTAGAGGATGCCGATCTGCTTCGGGTCCGTGGTCCGCAGCAGCGACAGCAGCACCGCACCTTTCGGGCGTCGTCGTGCTGCGCCCGGATGAGTGATCACGGGTGTGGGCTTCAGTGTGGTCATGGCCAGCTCCCACCGATGCGAGCGTCAGAACAGTTGCCGTTGCGCGACTGCCATGGTCCACCCGCGCGCCTGCGCGGGCAATCGCGAGCTCACGCCGTCTCGGCGGAAGCCGGGGGTGCCGCGGAGTTCGACAGGTGCTCCGCCGACGCTCGTTGCTCCGGTGCCGCAGGCCCGGACAACGGGCCGTCAGGCGTCGGGATCTCCGGCTTGCCGGTCTCGGGGAGTTGTGCCGTCTTCACCCGATCGGCGATCTCCCCCGAGCTCTTTTCGAGAAAACGCAGCAGCTCCACGGGGAAGGGCAGCACCAGCGTCGAGTTCTTCTCCGCGGCAACTTCGACGATGGTCTGCAGCAACCGCAACTGCAGCGCGGCAGGTGTCTCGGCCATCGTGGCCGCCGCCTCGGAGAGCTTGTAGGACGCTTGCAGCTCGCCGTCCGCGGTGATGATGCGGGCGCGCCGTTCCCGCTCCGCCTCGGCCTGGCGCGACATGGACCGCTTCATGCCCTCGGGGAGCGCGACGTCCTTGATCTCCACCCGGTCGATCTCGATGCCCCAGCCGACAGCGGGGTTGTCGATCATGAGTTCCAGGCCCTGGTTGAGCCGCTCCCGGTTGGACAGCAGGTCGTCGAGCTCGCTCTTGCCGATGATCGAGCGCAGCGAGGTCTGCGCGACCTGGAGCACCGCGAACCGGTAGTCCTCGATGTTCACAACGGCCCGCACCGGGTCCACGACCTTGAAGTACACGACCGCGTCGACCCGGACGGTGACGTTGTCGCGGGTGATGCCGTCCTGCGCGGGGACCGGCAGCGTCACGATCTGCAGGTTGACCTTCCGCAGGTGGTCGACGCCGGGGACGATCATGGTGAGGCCAGGCCCGCGCAGCTCGTGCTGCACCCTGCCGAAGCGGAAAACGAGGCCCTGCTCGTACTGCCTGATCACGCGAGCGCTCGTACCCAGTCCGATCGCGCCCAGCCCCAAGATGCCCAAGATGATGTCCAGGATCATCATGCACCTCCGGTCACGAAGCCCTGAGCGAAGCGTACGCCGCATGCGCTGTCGCGAGGAGTGCTCGAAATCGCGGGATGACAACGTGGTCACCTCGCCGGTACCGGCACTGACCGCAGGCATCGGCCGAGCCGTCCGGTGGCCGGGACACCCTCGCCCAGGAGGGGAAATGCCGTGTGAGGGTGTCCTGGCGGGCGGACGTTCTTTCCGGGCCGAGCCCGCGCGTTAGGGTCGGGACCATGCAGACCTGGTCATCCACTCCTGTGCCCCGGATCGCGGGCGAGCCCCGTCCGCTGCGGCTGTACGACACCGCGACCGGCGAAGTGCGTCCCACGGCACCGGGGGGGACCGCTGGCCTCTACGTCTGCGGCATCACGCCGTACGACGCGACGCACCTCGGGCACGCGGCCACGTACCTGGCCTTCGACCTGGTGCACCGGGTGTGGCTGGACAACGGGCACGACGTCCACTACGTCCAGAACGTCACCGACGTGGACGACCCCCTTCTGGAGCGCGCCAAGCGCGATCAGGACGATTGGATCGTGCTCGCCATGCGCGAGACGGCCCTGTTCCGGGAGGACATGGAGGCGCTGCGCGTCCTGCCGCCGCAGCAGTACGTCGGCGCGGTGGAGGCGATCCCGGAGATCGTGGAGGCCATCGCCAAGCTGGTCGCGGACGGCTCGGCCTACCGCGTGGACGACGCGGAGTACCCCGACCTCTACTTCGACCACAGTGCTTCAGGACGGTTCGGCTACGAGTCGAACTACGACGAGGCCACCATGGTCGAGCTCTTCGCCGAGCGCGGTGGTGATCCCGATCGGCCGGGCAAGCGGCACCCGCTCGACGCGCTGCTGTGGCGCATGGCGCGTCCCGGCGAGCCCTCGTGGCCCTCGGAGTTCGGCGACGGTCGGCCCGGCTGGCACATCGAGTGCAGCGCCATCGCGCTCAATCGCCTCGGCACGGCTTTCGACGTGCAGGGTGGTGGCTCGGACCTGATCTTCCCGCACCACGAGTTCAGCGCGGCGCACGCCGAGGCTCTCACTCACCAGCATCCGTTCGCGCGCCACTACGTTCACGCCGGGATGATCGGCCTGGACGGCGAGAAGATGTCGAAGTCCAGGGGCAACCTGGTGTTCGTGTCACGCTTGCGTGCAGACCACGTCGACCCGAACGCCGTGCGGCTGGCCTTGTTCGCGGGTCACTACCGCGAGGACCGGCCGTGGACCGACGAGTTGCTGCGGACAGCTGAGGAGCAACTCGCCACGTGGCGGCGGGCCGTCGCGCTGCCCACCGGGCCCTCCGCCGAGGACACGGTGAGCCGTCTTCGCGACCACCTCGCCGACGACCTGGACACGCCTCGTGCTCTGGCCGCGATCGACGCCTGGGCCCGCGAGGCCCTGGCCACCGGCGGATCCGATGCTGCGGCGCCGGTGCTGATCCGCGCTGCGGTCGACGCGCTGCTCGGCGTCGAGCTCTGACTCAGGTTCTTCCTCAAGGCCACCTTCGCCCGACCAGATGTGGGAGAAGGTGGCCTTGAGACGTTCTGAACCGGAACAGGTCAGCTCACGGTCAGCGCCGCGTCGTCGATGACGAAGGACGTCTGCAGCGACACGTCCTCGGTGCCGGTGAACTGCACGGTCACGGTCTGGCCGGCGAACCGCGCCACGTCGAACGAGCGCTGCTGGTAGCCGGCGGCCTTGTCGAGGTTGGAGTACGTCGCGAGCGTCGTCGAGCCGATCTGCACGGTCAGCTCGTCGTACGCGGTGGACGTCGTCGTCTCGCTCGAGTCGACGTGCAGCCAGAACGACAGCACGTACGACGAGCAGCCCGCCGGGATCGCCACCGACTGCGACAGCGTGTCGGTGTGCGTGCCGCCGTAACCGTCCAGCCACGCGTTCCAGGTGCCCGAGCGCGGGGGCTCGCCCTGACCGCCGTTCTGGCCGATCACGCCCGTGCTCGACGTCCACGACGCCGTGCCCGACTCGAAGCCGGGGTTGAGGATCTTCTGCCCGGCGCCGGTGCAGCCACCGGCGGGGTTGACCGTCCAGGTGAACGAGGCCGAGCCGCTGGAGTTCGCGGCGTCCTTCGCCGTCGCCGTCACCGAGTAGGAGCCCGCGGTCGTGGGCGTTCCGGAGATCAGGCCCGAGCCGTTGACGGACAGCCCCGGCGGCAGGCCGGTGGCAGTCCACGTGTACGGCGGGGTGCCGCCGGTGGCGGACAGCTGCAGGCTCGCCGCGACGCCGACCGTCCCGGTCCGGTTGCCGGGGTTGGTCACCGACGGCGCGCCGGGAACACCGGCCGCGCCGGTGAACAACAAGCGGTTCGGCGAGCCGGTGCCGGCGCTGACGATCTTGTTCGACGTGGAGTTGTTGATCAGTGCGGTCTGCACCGCCGCCGGGGAGTCACCGGTGTGCGTGGCGAGCCACAGTGCCGCGGCACCCGCAACGTGCGGCGTTGCCATCGACGTGCCGCTGATGGTGTTGGTCGCGGTGTCGTTCGTGTTCCAGGAGGAGGTGATGTTCACGCCCGGCGCGAAGATGTCCGTGCACGTGCCGAAGTTGGAGAACGACGCCCGGTGGTCACTGGAGTCCGAGGCGTTCACCGTGATCGCGGACGCGACGCGGGCGGGGGAGGAGGCGCACGCGTCGACGTTGGAGTTGCCCGACGCGATCGCATAGGTGACGCCGGAAGTGATCGAGTTGGCCACGGCGTCGTCCAGTGCGGTGTCCGCGCCACCACCGAGGCTCATGTTCGCCACCGCGGGCTTGATCGCGTTCTGGGTCACCCAGTTGATGCCGTTGACGACCTGTGCGGTCGTACCGGAGCCCTGGCAGTCCAGCACCTTGACGGCGACGAGCGCCACGCCCTTCGCCACGCCGTACTGCGAGCCGCCGATCGTGCCGGCGACGTGCGTGCCGTGGCCGTTGCAGTCGGTGTTGTTGCTGTCGACCGCGTTGGTTCCCCATGTGGCCCGGCCGCCGAAGGTGCTGTGCGTGGTGCGGATGCCGGTGTCGATGACGTAGGCGTGCACGTTGCTCGCGGTGGTGCCGTAGCTGTAGCCGTTGTCCAGCGGCAGGTTGCGCTGGTCGATGCGGTCCAGGCCCCACGACGGCGGGTTCGGCTGGGTGTCGGCGAGGTGGATGACGGCGTCCTGCTGGACGTAGTCCACGCGCGGGTCGGCGGCGAGCCTGCGCGCCTGGTCGGCGGTCATCCGGACGGCGTATCCGTTCAGAGCGTGCTGCCAGGCGAATCGCACCTGGCCGCCGTACTGCTTGGTCAGCGCTCCCGCGGTCTGCGCCGACGCGGACTTGGGCGACGCGCTGTCCTTGATCGCGACGATGTAGCTGTCCTTGACCGCATCGGTGCGGTCGGCGCCGATGATCCGTCCCTCGGCGGACGCGAATGGTGCGGCGGTGACGGCCAACGTCGTCGCCGCTGTGACGGCCATTCCGAGGCCGACGAGTCTGGAACGCAGGCGAACGCGAACATGTCCCATGGCAGGGTGCTCCCTCGTGCAGGGTCTGACCGGCCGATCGGCGGGGCCGGTCGGCCGGTCAGCGGGAATGGGAACGTTCGCGCGAACGTGAAATGGCGATCGAGCGGA
Organism: Pseudonocardiaceae bacterium; assembly: GCA_036008865.1. Taxonomy (GTDB): domain Bacteria; phylum Actinomycetota; class Actinomycetes; order Mycobacteriales; family Pseudonocardiaceae; genus DASYMV01. The sequence goes on from DASYMV010000236.1 coordinate 4,914, forward strand.
GTGATGACTGAGAACAATCGTTCGGGCACGGAGCGGTGATGCGGGCCGAGCGGCACAACCTTACTGCTCAGCCGCTTTGTGGCATTGGGCCGTTCGGTGCATTGTCACGGCCGCAGGAGGACGCGAAGATGCGGTCGCCCCTTCGTAGGTGAAAGGGCGACCGCGGTGTGACAGATGAAAACCGAGGTTCAGTCGCAATTGCGGCAGCGGCTGAACAGCATCTTGTTCGGCGAGCCGATTCCGGCGTCGACCACCTTGTCGGCCGTGGCCTCTTCGACGAGGGCGTCGCGCACTTCCTCGGGGGAGTCACCGGGGTGCGCCGAGAGCCACAGCGCGGCGACGCCGGCCACGTGCGGAGTCGCCATGGACGTGCCGCTGATCGTGTTGACCGCGTTGTCGTCTGTGTGCCATGCCGAGGTGATCTTCACGCCCGGAGCGAAGATTGACGTGCACGTCCCGTAGTCCGAGAACGACGCCCGGTGGTCACCGGCATCCGCCGCGCCCACGGTGATGGCGGCCCGCACCCTCGCGGGCGAGACGCTGCACGCGTCGGCGTTGGCATTGCCCGCGGCGACGGCGTAGGTGACACCCGAGTCGATGGAGTTGGCCACGGCCGCGTCCAGGGCCGGATCCGCAGGACCGCCGAGACTCATGTTCGCGACCGCGGGCTTGACCGCGTGTTCGGTCACCCAGTTGATGCCGTTCACAACCTGCTCGGTGGTCCCGGAGCCCGAGCAGTCGAGGACCTTCACCGCAACCAGGCGGACGTTCTTGGCCACGCCGTACTGCGAGCCACCGATCGTGCCCGCCACGTGAGTGCCGTGACCGAAGCAGTCGGTGTCGTTGCTGTCGACCGTGTTGGTTCCCCAGGTGGCCCGGCCACCGAACGTGACGTGTGTTGTGCGGATCCCGGTGTCGATGACGTATGCGTGCACGTTCTTGGCACTGGTGCCGTAGGAGTAGCTGTGATCCAGCGGCAGGTCTCGCTGATCGATCCGGTCCAGCCCCCACGACGGCGGATCGTTCTGCGTCCCGGACGCTTTCACGACCGCGTCCTGCTGCACGAACGCGACACGCGGGTCGGCGGCGATGCGGCGTGCTTGCGGCGCCGTCATGTGCGCCGAGAATCCGTTCAGCGCGTGCTGCCAGACGAGGCGCACTCGGCCGCCGTACTGCTTGGTCAGCGCTCCTGCGGTCTGTGCGGAGGCGGACTTCGGCGAGGCGGTGTCCTTGATCGTCACGATGTAGCTGTCCCTCACCGCGTCGGCGCGGTCTGCGCCGAAGACTTGTCCCTCCGCCGCGGCGGACGGGGCTGTGATCAGCGCGACCAGCAGGGCCATGACCGCCGCGGCGGCAAGGGTGGCACGTGGCGGACGTTGGCGAGCATTTCCCATTGCAGGCTCCCTCGTGCAGGACGATCCTGCCGATCGGCGGTGCCGGTCAGCCGAGCTCGGGGGTGGCGTTCGCGCGAACGTGACGACGGGTTGTTGCGGAGAACGGTCGTTCGGTGCGGAGCGAGTGCTGGTTTCTCAATGATCTAGATGTGGAGTGGTGCGGGTCAACTGACATTACGTCATTCGGTTCATCCGTCGCTACGTAGAATGACGGAAGATTGTTTTGTCGCGAGGGTTGTCGTATTCGATCCACGCCTGATGATCGATTCTTCCTCGCCTCGCCGGCGTCGCGAAAACACGCTGCATTGCTCGGAGCGGTCGCGCCTGCGTATGGGGATGGACTCGTCGCTCTGCGTGATCGAACGGCTCGGGCGTGCGTCGTCTCCATACATCGCGTGAATTGGTCGTGTCCATCCACCGAACGGCCCTACCGTCGCGCGGGAAGGCCTGCATAACGTCACCCGATGGGAAGGCCGGAATCGAGTCGGGTAGTTCGGCACTGCGAGGACGCCGGCTGTGCTGCCGGGTCGATGAGGCGGCCACGTGGCAGAGTGATCGATCTCCTCATCGCGGTTCGCGGAGCAGGCGTTGCACGCCGCCCGGCCAGGACTCGCGAGCCTGTCGATGACGGCTTCTCGATGCTGATCACCGCATCGCGACAGGAGTCGTGCAGGAGATGAAGAGGAGAATGCCGATGAAGCTCACGAGTGTCGCGCGGGTGGCTGGTGCCGTCCTGCTCGCGGCCGTGACCACGTTGCCCGAGGCTGCCGTCGCCGACGCGTCGCAGTCGCAGGCGAACGGGGTCACGCCCGAGGTGATGGCCGCCATGAAGCGTGACCTCGGCTTGGACGCCGAGCAGGCGAAGGATCGGCTGCAGAAGCAGAGCGCGGCGACGATGACGCAGTACGTCGCCAAGGGCGTGGCCGGTTCCTCGTTCGCCGGCGCCTGGTTCGACGCGGCCAGAGGCAAGCTCGTGGTGGGATTGACCGACGCCGCGAAGTCGGCGGCCGTGCGGTCGCTCGGCGCCGAGCCTCAACTCGTCGCCAACACCGCTGACGCGCTCGACGCGACGAAGGCCGTGCTCGACCGAGGTGGCCGCGCGCCGAGCGCGGTCACCGGCTGGTACGTCGACCACATGGCCAACGCGGTCGTGGTCACCATCAAGCGAGGAACGGCCGACCAGTCCGCGAAGAGCTTCCTGGACGGTGCGAAGGCTGCCGGTCCGGTCGAGGTCGTCGAAAGTGATGAGGTGCCCAGGTTGCTCGCGGCGGTTCG
>DASYMV010000237.1:0-2611 GCA_036008865.1 Pseudonocardiaceae bacterium
GGGCAGTTTGACGATCACCGCCGCCGCGCCCGCGAGCGCCGCCAGCACCGGCAGGACCTCGGTCACGCGGTCACCCGGCCGAGACCGAGCGCGGCCGCCAGACGCTCGACGGCTTCGACGTCGTCAGGTCCGAGCTCGTCCGGTATGCGGATCCGCCTGGCGAAGGCCGGGACACCGATGGTGGTGGCGAAGCACTCCGCGTGGATCTCATCGGGATGGCCGTAGCCGGCTCGGGCGTGCAGGGCGTCCCTGAGGTGGGTCAGGCCGGAGGAGGAGACCGGTACCCCGGCGTGCTCCAGCACGAGGTGTCCGATCTCGTGCACGATGCCGTGCTGCTGGTGCAGCGCGCTGGACCTGTCCGCCCACACGATGAAGTCGGCGTTCTGGCCCGCGATCCAGAGGTGGTCGTGCCACCAGCCGAACCGAGAGCCGGGAACGAAGTGGATCGGGCGTTCACGCCAGCAGGCCAGGTCGGCGCACAGCTTCCGCAGGTCCCACGGTTCCGGGACCTCGACGCCTGCGCCCCGCAGGCGTTCCAGCGCCGCGTCGACGACGCCTGCGCCCGATCCCGCCGCGCCCCACCGATCACTGCTCGGAACCTGCGGCGTCCATCGAGGAGAAGTGCTCGATCATCGCCTCGAGCGTGTCCAGCGACCTCGGGCTCAGGTGCTGGGCGCGCGCAGCCATGTGCATCGCGCGGCTGGACTGGGCCTGGCGCACCGACGCGGGCACCGGGATGAGGTCACCGGGGTGCACGGCGAACACCTCGGCGATCGCGACGATCACGTCCATCGTCGGGTTGTCGCTCTTGTTGTTGCGAAGGTTCGAGATGTAGGGCTCGCTCTTGCCGATGAGCCGGCCGATCTCGGCGTTGGAGTAGAAGGGGCTGCGGCGGCGAGGACCTGTGGTGCGGTCGTTGCCCGACGGACGGCGGACGCGGCTCATCAGGTGGTTGAAGCGGTCGGCGAAGGTCGGCAGCCGGAGGATCTCCTCGCGCGGGTCGATGTCCGGTTGTTCCACTTCCACCTCCTGCTCACCAGCTGTGCTGATGATCTCACGGGTTCGGCCTATGGATCATCGGCCCCGTCACGGCTTAGATGAGCGGGCATCAACATCGGTGAACACCACGGAGGATCCCCACATGCCCGCCACACACCGGCCTTGCGGCCACGAGCCGCGCGGTGGCCCCGCGCACGAGGTTCGCTGGCCCGAGGACGTGCACACCGTCGTGCTCGCCCAGTTCGGAGTCCAGGCACCGACGCGCGAGCGAGCGCGCGAGGCGGTGGAGCGGATCGTCGAGCTCACCGCGCTGCCGAGCGGTCCGTCCAAAGTGGATCTCGGATGGCACGTCGATGTCGCGGGCGTGGTCAACGAAGTGGTGATCGGCTACTGGACCGACCCGGAGAAGCACGCTGCGTGGTGGTCCTCCGAGCCGGTGCAGACGTGGTGGACCGGACTGCCCCAGGACGGCCCGATCGGGCACTGGCACGAGACGCTCCGCACTCCGGTGACGCGGCACGAGACCATGTACTCGGCGCCGGTGCCCGCCGGGCCGGCCGGGCTCGCGCAGCCGATGAACCCGACCGACCTGCACGACTACCCCTACGCCGCGCTCGACCGCATCTCCGACAGCGAGCACGACGACTTCGCCGCCGGGACGACCGGGTTCGAGACCGACCTGCCTGCCGGGCGGTCGCCGCTCGGGCGACGGGTGACGGTCACACGGGTGCCGGACAACCTGTGTCTGATCCGCACCGCGCAGGACTGGTCGCAGGCGCCTGAGGAGCAGCGGCGGAGCTACCGCGAACTGGTCGAGCCGGGCTACCGGGACGGCGTGCACCACCTGCGGGACAACGCCGCCGAGAGCGGCTGCCTGTCGATCCGCCTGCTGCAGGACGTGAGCGGTTCGGGTGGGGGTGCCGACCTGCCGTCCACGAACACCGTGGCGTGGTGGGGCGGCATCGCGGATCTGCTGAGCTGGGCTCATCACCACCCGACGCACCACCGGATCCTCGGTGACTTCTGGACCGGTCTGGTGCAGCCGTTCGCGGCCGACTTGCGGTTGCTGCTGTGGCACGAGGTGCACGTGGCCGCGCCGGACTCGGTGCGCATGGCCTACGTGAACTGCCACCCCGGCACCGGTGTTCTGGCACACGCCACGAAGTCCGCCGTTGCACTGAACGGGTGAATCAGTAACTGAGGATTGTGTTCAAGCCGGGGCGGTTCGGTAGAAAGATCACCGCGAATCGCCCAGTCCGTTCACGACTCCCGGCCGTTCGTGCAAGGGGGGACTGGGGGTGAGAGGAGCCTGTGCGGGCGCTGGTAGGCGCCCGCACACGCTCCTCTTGTCACACCGCGTAGTTGTGGAAACCGCGCCCGCTCTTCTTGCCCAGCAGGCCCGCGTCGACCATCCGCAGCAGCAACGGCGGCGGCGAGTACAGCGGCTCCTTGAACTCGTCGTACATCGACTCGGCGATCGCCTTGGTGGTGTCCAGGCCGATGAGGTCGGCCAGGCGCAGCGGCCCCATCGGGTGCGCACAGCCCAGCACCATGCCGTTGTCGATGTCCTCCGCCGAGGCGAATCCCGACTCGAGCATCCTGATCGATGAGA
>DASYMV010000238.1:0-21949 GCA_036008865.1 Pseudonocardiaceae bacterium
ACGAAGCGCCAGGTCCTCCATCCCCGATCTGTTCGAGGAGTTCCTCGTGCCCATTGCTCTGCTCGCGCTCGCCGTGGGGGCGTTCGGCATCGGTACCACCGAGTTCGTGATCATGGGCGTGTTGCCCCAGGTCGCGACCGATGTGCGGGTGTCCATCCCCACCGCGGGCCACCTGATCTCGGGCTACGCGCTCGGTGTCGTGGTCGGCGCTCCGTTGCTCACCGCGGCCGCGGTCCGCCTGTCCCGCAAGGCGATGCTGCTCGGCATGATGGCTGTGTTCACCGTGGGGAACCTGTTGTCCGCCATCGCCCCCGGCTACGGCGCCCTGCTTGCCGCGCGTGTGCTCACCGCCCTGCCGCACGGCGCCTTCTTCGGTGTCGGCGCCGTGGTCGCGGCGGGCATGGTCGCACCCGGCAAACGGGCGCGCGCCATCTCCATGATGTTCCTCGGTCTCACCCTCGCGAATGTTCTCGGTGTGCCGCTGAGCACGCTGCTCGGACAGCACCTGGGCTGGCGGGCGACGTTCTGGGTGGTCACCGTCATCGGCGTGCTGGCACTGGTCGCGATCGCCGTGCTGGTGCCGCAGCAGCCGGCCGATGCGGGAGTGGGGCTGCGCGGCGAGTTGCGCGCGTTCCGCCGTCCGCAGGTCTGGCTCGCTCTCGGCATGGTGACGCTCGGCTTCGGTGGTGTGTTCGCCTGCTACAGCTACATCACGCCGATGATGACCGAGGTCGCCGGGTTCGCACCGGGTAGCGTCACGGCGCTGCTCGCGTTGTTCGGAATCGGTGCCACCGCTGGGAACCTGCTCGGTGGGCGGCTCGCCGACCGAGCGCTCATGCCGACGCTGTACCTGGCGCTGGGCGGCCTGGCCGTCGTGCTGTCGTTGTTCACGTTCACCTCGCACAACAGGATCACCGCCGCGGTCACGATCTTCCTGGTCGGCGCGATCGCGTTCGTCGCCGCGCCGACGGTGCAGACCCGCATCATGGACAAGGCCGTTGGGGCGCCCACGTTGGCCGCTGCCGCGAATCACTCGGCGTTCAACCTCGCCAACGCGGCGGGTGCATACCTCGGTGGCCTCGTGATCGACGCCGGTTTCGGTTACGCCGCAACGAATCTGCTCGGCGGTGGACTCGCCGTGATCGGCACGGTGCTCGCGCTGTGGTCGGGTCGCCTCGACCGGCGGGAGCAGGACGTCCGGCCCGCGAAGCGGGATCTGGTCCTCACCGGTCGCTGACGTCGTTCCCGCCCGAGCGAATGGGCCGGGATGATCACCGATGCGTGATCATCCCGGCCCATCGGCTTCGACTCAGCGGGTCTTCGCGAACGTCGCGTCCGTGACCACCCCGCCCGCGTTGGTGTTGAGCGTGACCGGGTTGCCGATTCCCAGCAGGTCCTGGCAGCCGAGGTTGGTGAACGAGCCGTTCAACCGCTGGGCCAGGAAGGTGAACAGGTTGTTCGCTGCCGCCTTGTCCGGCGAGGCCGCGTTCTTGGTCAGGTTCTTGTCCAGCTGGATACGGCTGCTCCCGACATCGACCAGATTCCGGCAGTAGGCCTTCGGCGTGTCCTTGGCGGGGTCGAGTGCCGGCTGGCCGACACCGGCGCGCATCAGGTTCGTCTTCTGCGTGCTGGGCTTGCCGTCCACCTGCGTCATCGGGTTGTTCGTCGGCACGAGAGCGATCGGCGCGGCCTGGTGAGCGGTCGCGACGAGTTCGTCGAGCGCCAGTGAGGAGACCGGCTTGCCGTTGTCGGTCAGGTCCGGAGCGGTGAACGACTTGCAACCCAGGGCCGGGTTGACGTTGGCGTTCAGCAACAGGTTGTCACTGCCGTTGAGCAGCGGCTTCGCCTTGCCCAGCGCCGCGGCGTTGGCGGTGTTGTTCTGCGCCGTCCGGTTGCCGGTGATGAGGTAGCTGGTGACCACGTTGTCGCTCTGGTCCTGGTCGACCAGGCTGAAGTCACGCGTGGTGGGGCAGGGCATTCCGTCCTTCGCCGTGCCCGGAGCCGGAACGGTGAGCTGGCCCTTGCCGATCGCCGCGTTGGCCGCGGCGAAGAACGCCGGCGCGTTGCAGTGGGCGAACTGGCCGAACGGTGAATTTCCGAGACCGTTCACGCACTGCGCGGGAGCCGCGCCACCGTTCTCACCGCGAAGGGTCAGCGTCGTTCCGTTGAAACCGAACCAGACGCCGACGACCGCGTTGGCGGGAAGCGTCGGGACGACGGGAGCCGCGGCGGGCTGAGTGCCCTTGTCGATCACCAACGGGCGGTACACCGAAAGCGCTCCGGTGGCCGGATCGATGATCGTCGCTTCCACGAAAGCGGCCTGATCGGCGTTCGACTCGTGGCACGCACCGTTGCCCTGGCCGGTCGCCGTGAGCTGATACGGCGTGGCCAGACCGGCCGCGGTCAACGGGTTGGCGGGCACGGCCAGCGTGCAGTTCGGGTTCGGCTGCTGCGGGTTGGGAGGGGTGACGCCCGGCTTCGGCTTGTTCGGCTTGTCGCCCTTCACCGGCTCGTCGGGAGCCGGATCGTTGGCCGCCGGATCACCTGCATTGGCCGGCGCGCTGCCGGCCGTGGTCGTGGGTTTGCCGCTGGCGCCCGTGTTGCCGGCCGCGCTGGAGGTCCCGCCGGTTGTCGGCGTGGCCGATGTCGCCGAGCTCCCCGCGTTCGTCTGCTTGCCGGCCTTCATCATCTGCGGTGCCGCCGATGCGATGGAGAAGACCGTGGCGATCAAGGCGAGAATCAGCACCGGTGCTGAAACGGCAGTGCGGAAGAATCTCGGGCGCTGCCTTCGTGGCAGGTGGTGCACACCACGACGGTGCTGGTCGGACAAGTCGTGCTCCTCTCCTGATCCGTCGGAGCCGCTCTCCGTGAAGGGCGGCACGACGGAACTCGCCGCGTGATCACGTGAATTCGCGCGCGACGGACTCGTACATTCTCAGGTGATGTTCGGTGATCATGTTTCGGGTCGACCTCAGGCAGCACCACCGGTCAACGCGAGCACCTCACCAACAGATGTCGATCAGATATCGGATCTATCTCGATCGGATTTCCGGAAACTAGCACAGCGTGAACCGTGATCACCATGTCGACCGTCACGGACACGACAACGGCCGTGCTCCTGCAGTAGGAGCACGGCCGTTGTGAGGTGTTCCGATCAGCTGGTCGTGATCAGTGAGCGGAGGAAGAACGCGACGTTCGCCGGGCGCTCAGCCAAACGCCGCATGAAGTAGCCGTACCACTCGTCGCCGTACGGGATGTAGACCCGCATGCGGTTGCCGCGCCCGGCGATCCGCCGCTGTTCCTCCGGACGGATGCCGTAGAGCATCTGGTGCTCGTAGCTGTCCACCGTGCGCTCGTTCTGATCGGCCAGTTCGGTGGCGATCGCGATCAGGCGCGGGTCGTGCGAGGCGACCATCGGGTAGCCCTTGCCCGCCATGAGGATCTTCAGGCAGCGCACGTAGGACAGGTCCACTTCGGACTTGTCCTGGTGGGCAACGGAAGCCGGCTCCTGGTACGCGCCCTTGCACAACCGCACACGGGATCCGGCGTACGCGAGGTCACGGCAGTCCTGCTCGGTCCGCTTGAGGTAGGCCTGCAGCACCGCGCCCACCCACGGGAAGTCCACCCGCAGGTCACGCAGGATGGCCAGCGTCGAGTCGATCGTCGTGTGGTCCTCCATGTCGAGGGTCACCGTGGTGCCGACGACGCCCGCGGCCGAACAGATCCGCCGGGCGTTGTCCAGCGCGATCTTCTCGCCGTTGGTGGGCAGGAACTGGCCGACCGCGGACAGCTTGACCGAGACCTCGGCCTTGCCGGCGAGTCCGGTGTCGTCCAGTCGCTTCAGCACGTCGAGGTAGGCCTCGACGGTGGCATCGGCCTGCGAGGAATCGGCGGTGTCCTCGCCGAGGTGATCGAGCGTCACGTACCGGCCGTCAGCGACGACCTCGCTGGTCACGCGGATCACGGCTTCGACGTCGTCGCCCGCCACGAAGCGGTTCACGACCGGGCGGGTCAACGGGGTGCTCTCGACGAGCGTGCGCGCGCCGGCGGAACGCGACGCGGCGAGCAGGGTGGAGCGGAGCATGGCGCGTCCTTGGGTGTGAGGGACGAGGGATCAGCCCTGGTGCGGGTGCAGGTGGGAGGTCGCAGGCACGAACGTCTCCTTGATGGAGCGAGGGCTGACCCAGCGCAGGAGGTTGTGCACCGAGCCCGCCTTGTCGTTGGTGCCCGAGGCCCTGGCACCGCCGAACGGCTGCTGGCCCACGACCGCACCGGTCGGCTTGTCGTTGACGTAGAAGTTGCCCGCCGCGAAGCGGAGCTCCTGCATCGCGTGCGCGATCGCGGCGCGGTCCTGCGCGATGATCGCGCCGGTGAGGCCGTACGCGGACACACCCTCCATCTGACGCAACACGGTGTCGTAGTCGCTGTCGTCGTACACGTGGACGGCGAGCACCGGGCCGAAGTACTCGGTGGTGAACACCTCGTGCTCCGGGTTCGTGCCGAGCAGGACGGTCGGCCGGACGAAGAAGCCCTCGGAGTCGTCGGCCGTGCCTCCGGCGGCGATCTCCAGCGAGCTGTCCGAACGGGCCGCATCCAGCACACCCGACAGCTTGTCGAACGAGCGGCGGTCGATCACGGCGCCCATGAAGTTGCTGAAGTCGGTGACGTCACCGACGGTCAGCGCCTCGACGTCGGCGATGAAGTCGTCCTTGATCCGGTTCCACACCGACCGCGGCACGTAGGCGCGGGAGGCGGCGGAACACTTCTGGCCCTGGTACTCGAACGCGCCGCGGATCAGCGCGGTGCGCAGCACGTCCGGGTCGGCGGACGGGTGTGCGAGCACGAAGTCCTTGCCGCCGGTCTCGCCGACGATGCGGGGGTAGCCGCGGTAGTTCGCGATGTTCGCGCCGACCTGCGACCACAGGTGCTGGAAGGTGCGGGTCGAGCCGGTGAAGTGGATGCCCGCGAGGTCCGGCGAGGCCAGCGCGACCTCGGACACGGCCAGGCCGTCACCGGGCAGCAGGTTGATCACGCCCGGAGGCATGCCCGCTTCCTCGAGCAGCCGCATGGTGAGGTGCGCGGCGACGCTCTGCGTGGGCGACGGCTTCCACAGCACCACGTTGCCCATCAGGGCGGGTGCGGTGGGCAGGTTGCCCGCGATGGCCGTGAAGTTGAACGGCGTGATCGCGTAGACGAAGCCCTCCAGCGGACGGTGGTCCGTGCGGTTCCACACGCCGGGGGAGCTCTGCGGCTGCTCGGCCAGCACCTGACGACCGAAGTGGGCGTTGAAGCGCCAGAAGTCGGCCAGCTCGCACGCGGAGTCGACCTCGGCCTGGATGGCGGTCTTCGACTGGCCCAGCATCGTGGCCGCGTTCATCGTGGCGCGCCATGGACCGGTGAGGAGGTCGGCAGCACGCAGCAGGATCGCTGCGCGGTCGTCGTAGGAGAGGGCTTGCCACGCGGGTGCGGCGGCGCGGGCGGCGGCGAGCGCGTCCCTGGTGTCCTGCTGGGTGGCACCGGCGAGGGTGCCCAGCACCGCCCGGTGGTTGTGCGGCTGGACGACGTCGAGGCGTTCACCGCCGCCCATTCGCTGCTCGCCACCGATCGTCAAGGTCAGCTCGAGCGGTTCCTTGGTCAGTTCGGCCAGCTCGGCCTGCAACGCGGCGCGCTCCGGAGTACCGGGGGCGTACTGCAGGACGGGCTCGTTCACCGGGGTGGGGACCCTGGTCACGGCATCCACGGCAGCTCCTTCAAGACAGGGGTGTGCTGCCTGAACGGTAAGTGTCCGGAAGGTGTTCGCCGTTGTTGAGAAGGCTAGGCTTGACCCTCCGCTGTTGTACGAATGGACAAAGATGAGTCTGCGGCAGATCCTGATGGCGCTCGGCGATCCCCTGGTCGAGGTGCAGGTGGCGCCCAAGGGGCTCGAGTCCGAGGTCCGCGACGTGGTGATCATGGATCCGGACGACGCGCCGGACGTCAGGCCCGGCGACCTCGCCCTGCTGATCGGCGTGCGCGGGCGGGCTGCGTTGCCGTTGATCAGAGCCGCTGGAAGCCGGGGTGCGGTGGCCGTCGCCGTCAAGGTCGACTCGTTTGCGCCGCTGCCCGTGCTCCGCCAGGCGGCCGCTGACGCGGGCGTCGCGCTGTTCGGCGTCCGCCCGGAGGTCCGGTGGGAGCAACTCGAAGCGCTGGCGAGGGAAGTGGTCAGCAGTGCCCGGCTGATGGCCGACGCCGACGCGGGCGAGGTGCTCGGCGATCTCTTCGCGCTCGCGCAGACGATCGCCGCGCTGACCGGCGGGATCGTCAGCATCGAGGACACCGCGAGTCGCGTGCTCGCCTACTCCCGCTCCAACGACGAGGTCGACGAGCTGCGCAGGCTGTCGATCCTCGGCAGGCAGGGACCGGAACCGTATCTGGCCATGCTGCGCGAATGGGGTGTCTACCAGCGGCTGCGCTCAGGTGAGGAGGTCGTGCGGATCGACGAGCGGCCCGAACTCGGCATCCGGCGGCGGATCGCGGTGGGCATCCACGCGGGCGCACAACCGCTCGGGACGATCTGGGTCCAGGAAGGCGCGCATCCCCTGTCGGAGCAGGCCGAGCGGGCGTTGCTCGGCGCGGCGCGGGTGACCTCTTTGCACCTCATCCAGCACCGCAACGAGGCGGGCGCGAGCCTGCGGTTCCGGGAGAACCTGCTCGCCGCGCTGCTCGACGGGCGGATGGACGCCGCCTCCGTGGCCGGGCAGATCGGTGCCGATCCCGGAAAACCCGCGACCGTGGTGGTGTTCGCGCTGCGCGGCGGGGAGCCCGCAGATCGCACCGAGCTGGAGCTGCGGCGGGCCGAGATGACCGGGTTGATCTCGGTGCACGCCGCGGCGTACCGGCGCAGTGCGCTGGTCACCCAGATGAGCAACCGCACCTACGTGCTGCTGCCGGACCTGCCCGTCGTCTCGGCGCCCGCGGTGCTCGGCCTGACCCGAGAGGTGGTCGGTGCCGCTCGCCGGCACATGGGCATGAGCGTGCAAGCCGCAGTCGGCTCCTCGGTGTCCACTTTGGACGAAGTGCAGGCTTCTCGCGAGGAAGCCGATCGCGTGCTGGACGCGATGGGGCGCGATCTGCACGCGGAAGTCGCCACCCTGGCGGACGTGCGCTCGCAGGTGCTGATCAGCGAGACGCTCGCGCTGCTCGCCGACAATCCGCGCCTGCGCGACCCGAGACTGTCGGCGCTCGTGGCGCACGACGGCGACAACGGAGGCGAGCTGGCGAGGTCGTTGCTCGCCTACCTCGACGCCTTCGGCGACGTGAAGGCCGCGGCTGGAGAGCTGCACGTTCATCCGAACACGTTGCGGTACCGCGTCCGGCGGGCGGCGGAGGTGGCGAGGCTCGACCTCGACGACCCGCTCGTGCGGCTCTTCGCTCAACTCCAGCTCCGCCTGCGATGAACCGGTCGGTCGAGGTACCCGGGCAATTCGTGCGGTGTTCTCCGGTTCGTACCGATCGATCCCCTACTCTGCGCTCAGGGAACCGTCGAAAGGACCGTGCTGTTGACCATCGACACGGCAGGCAGGCGCGGAAGCGACTTCGCCGAGCTGTCCAGGACGATCAAGCAGGCCGGTCTTCTCGACCGCCGTCTGCGCTACTACGGATTCCGCCTCGCGGGAAACGCGCTGGTGCTCGCCGTCCTCGCAGCGGCGTTCTTCGTGCTCGGCGACTCCTGGTGGCAGCTCTGCCTCGCCGTGGTGACGGGTGTGGTGTTCACCCAGCTCGCGTTCCTCGGGCACGACGCGGGTCATCGCCAGATCTTCAGCAGCAGGAAGGCCAACGACCTCGTCGGCCTGCTGCACGCGAACCTGCTCATCGGCGTCAGCTACGGCTGGTGGATCGGCAAGCACAACAGGCATCACGCCAACCCCAACCACGTCGACGAGGATCCTGACGTCGACATCACGGTGCTCGCGTTCACCGCCGAGCAATCGCTCGCCAAGCGCGGCGTCTTCCGCTTCATCACGCGGCACCAAGCGATTTTCTTCTTCCCGTTGCTGCTTCTCGAAGGCTTCAGCCTGCACGTGGTCAGCATCGCCGCCGTGCTGCGCGGTGAGGTCAAGGCGTGGCGCGTGGAGTTCGCCCTGCTCGTCGTGCACGTGATCGGCTACCTGGCCGCGGTGTTCCTGGTGATGTCGCCTCTCAAGGCCGTGCTGTTCATCGCCGTGCACCAGGCGGTTTTCGGCGTCTACATGGGATGCTCCTTCGCGCCCAACCACAAGGGAATGCCGGTGTTCACCGAGGAGCACGAGTTCGACTTCCTCCGCAAGCAGGTGCTCACCTCGCGGAACGTGCACGGCGGATGGTTCACCGATCTGCTGCTCGGCGGCCTGAACTACCAGATCGAGCACCACCTCTTCCCGAGCATGCCGCGACCGAACCTGCGCCGGGCGCAGGTCCTGGTGCGCGAGTTCTGCGAGCGGCGCGGGGTCTCGTACGCGCAATGCGGATTGTTCAGGTCCTACGGTCTGGTGCTGCGTCATCTGCACGAGGCCGGCGCGCCCCTTCGCGGTGCGGCCGAACTCGTTCGGCAGACGCCCGAGTAGTCGTGTCAGCCGCCCGCGTCGATCGCACCGCACAGCCAGCCGGGCGGCTTGCGCTCACCACGTGCAGGCACACCTTGCGCAGCATGTTGTTCAACAAATTCCAGTGCCTCGCGCGGGCGTGAGCACTAGCGTCGCGCCTCGTGTTGCCCAAGTCGCTCGGACCTGACTTCACGAAGTTGTGGATCGCGAGCACCGTGTCCAACGCAGGAGACGGTGTCACGCTCGCCGCGGGTCCGCTGCTGCTCGCGTCGCTCACCAGCGACCCGGCCCTCATCGCGGGCGCGGTCTTCGTCCAGCAGCTGCCGTGGCTGTTGTTCTCGTTGCTCAGCGGTGCGGCGGTCGACCGGGTCGACCGCCGCAGGCTGGTCGTCGTTGTCGACCTCGCGCGCGGACTGGTGATCGCAGGGCTCGCCGGCGCGGTGTGGGCGGGCGCCGGTTCCATTGCCGTCGTCTACGCAGCCCTGTTCCTGCTCGGCACCGGCAAGACACTGGCGGACAACGCCTCGAACGCCCTGATCCCCGACGTGGTGGCCGAGGGCGACCTGCCACGGGCGAACGCCCGGCTCGTGACGGTCTTCCTGCTGGGCAACCAGCTCGGCGGTCCGCCTCTGGGCGCCTACCTCTTCGCCGCGGTCGCGGCGTTGCCCTTCGGCCTGGACGCGGCGAGCTTCGTGGTCGCGGCTGCGCTGATCGCCTCGACGCGCACGGCCCCGATCAAGAGCGCCCCCGCGGAGAAACGGCCGCTGCGTGCCGAGATCGGCGAAGGTCTGCGCTGGCTGTGGCGCCACCGCGTGCTTCGGATGCTTGCGCTGAGTCTGTGCCTGATGAACCTGACGCTGACCGGGACCATGGCGATCTACGTGCTCTACGCGCGGGAACGGCTGGGCCTGGGAGAGGCGGGCTTCGGTCTGCTGCTCAGCGCAACGGCGATCGGTGGCATTCCCGGCAGCGCCCTGGCGAGCAGCCTGGTGAACCGGTGGGGCGCCACGACACTGATGCGGGTGGGGCTGGTGATCGAGACGCTGACCCACCTCTCGCTGGCGGTGGCTCGCTCAGCATGGCACGCAGGCGTGACGCTGGTGCTCTTCGGTGTGCACGCGGTCGTGTGGAGTGTGATCACGAGGTCCGTGCGGCAACGTGAGGTGCCCGCGGACCTGCGGGGCAGGGTGAACAGCGTCTACCTCCTGTTGAGCATCGGCGGGTCGGCGCTCGGTGCGCTCGCCGGAGGCGTGGTGGCCCGTGACCTGGGCGTCACCGCGCCGTTCTGGATGGCGTTCGGGTTGATGGCGCTGCTCACCACGGTCGCGTGGAAGGGGTTCGGGGCAGTGGATCAGACCACCAAGGCCGGCCGGTCGGCGTGGTCGTAGCGCACCAGCACGTCCGGGTTCGGCTCGTAGCGCTCGTACGCCGGCAGGGTCCACTGCCACTCCGGTTCCGTCTGCCTGGCGAGCGCGGAGGGGGAGAGCCACAGGTGCACGGTCAGCTCGGCGGGCAGATCCCGGTCCAGCAGCAGCGTTCCGTCGAGCACGAGCACCCCGCCCCCGGGCAGGGTCACGTAGTCGGCGCGGCTCGCGCGATCCGTGGCGGTGTTCCACAGCGACGGCAGCACGCGCCCCGTGCCGCCGGGGTCCAGTGGTGAAAGGACCTCCCGGTGCAGGCCCCTCACGTCGAGCCAGTCGTCGTGGTAGGCGCCGGGATCGGTGTGCCCGTGCTCCAGACGCACGGAGGCAGGCCGTAGGAAGTCCTCAGTGGACACTCGCTGCACCGGGCGTCCCAGCGCCCTCAGTGGATCCACGAGGGCATCGGCCAACTCACCTGGACGCGCGGCGCGGGCGCCGTCGACGATCACGCGCGTCCAGCCGTCACGCGGCCGAGCCTCGATGCGCTGGACCAGGTCCGCGACCAGCGTCTCGGGGGTGAGGGGGCGGACCTTCACGGCAGCGGATAGTCCTCCCAGCCCTCGGGAAGCACGGGTACGGGCCAATCCGGGTCCGGTCGCCAGTTCGCCCAGGCCGGATCCCACCAGGTGGTCCCGGACCGGAGCATCGCCTCGATCTCCTCGCCCTGCCACCGGATCGCCTCCGCGAGATCGGGGGAGTACTTGCCCTGCGCGACCTGCGCCTCGAAGTCCTCCCGGTCCCGCTCCTCCCAGTCACCGTCCGCGGGAACCCAGTAGTCCAGTTCGTGGTCGAGCGTGTCGAACCCCAGATCGGTGCGGCGGTAAGGGTCCTGCAGGTTCAGGTACCAGCCGCCGAACCGGCGCTCGTCACCGTGCCAGTAGAGGTCCACCGAGTACGCGTCGTCCGGCCGGTGCATCTGCAGCTTGCCGTGGCCGCGCCAGTACGTGCTGCCCCGGCTCTGCCACCCGTGCGGCCAGTGGTGCTCGGGAAATCCGAAGCGCGTGCCGGGCACCACGAACACCACCAGCAGTCCGGGCTCGTCGAGTACGACCCTCGTGGGCGTGACGGACCACGGCTTTTCGTGCAGAACCTCACGACGCAGGGCCACGTCGCCCGGTGAGAAACACCCCATGTGGCCAGCCTAGAGGGTGCCGTTCCACGGACGGTTGTCCCGGAGACGGCGGTGGAAAGGTGCTCGTTGATGACGGGTTGGCGGTACTTGCAGGCGGCCTGAACCGATGTGCGCGGTGGACACGCTCAATCGTCCTGAAGTGCCCTGCGCAGGCCGGCGACGGCGAGCCCGCGCCGGGTGTCGGCCGGTGGCAGCACGGCCACCAGCTCGGCGAGGACCTCCACGTCGTACCGGCCGCAGCAGGTCTGCGCGAAGGACCACAGCAGTTCGGCGTCGCCAATGGTGAGGACACCACGCCGAAGCGCCGCGAGCAGGTCGTCGCGCTCCTCGCGCACCACCGGGGCTTCGGAGGGCCGGAGCAGGCAACCGCGGTAGGAGCGCATCGCCGTGCGCACGTCACCCGCCCGCAGGGCTCGGCGCACGGTCAGGAAGTCGGCCTGCACGTCGGCCATCAACCGGTACGGCCGGGTCAGGAGCACGGCCCCCAGTTGTCCGCGGAGCCGGTGCAGTTCCGCGCGCACCGTCGCCGGGTTCCCGCGCTCTCCGTACACCTTCAGCGCGAGCTGCTCCGCCGTCATCCCGCACGGCTGCAGCGCCAAGGCCGTCAGCAGTTCGGCGTGGCGCAGCGTCAGGGGAACCTCGGATCCGTCCAGCACCGCCGTGGGCTGGTCGGGCCCGAGGAAGGACAGGGAGACAACGGACAGCCGCGGGCTCCGGCGGTGGCCGGGCACCCGCAACAGGAACCCCTCGGCGAGCGGTTCGAGCACCGCCTCGCGCCCGTCGGGCAACAGCACGCCGTCCGTTGCGCCGTCGAGGTCCAGACGAGCCCCCACAAGCCCGTGCGGCTCGGCCGCGAGAACGCGTCCGGTGGGGCTGAGCAACGCGCCGGGTTCCCCGCGAAGGTTGATCAGATGTCGCATGTTGCGTGCGCGCAGTTGTTCGTCCCGCAGGGACGACTGCACTTGCAGCTGTGCTTCGGCCAGGCGTGCGGCGGCGTGGACGAGGCTCGCCATCGCGGGGTGCGCGGTGCTCAACGGGCCGCTGATGTCGACCACGCCGAGCAGGGCACCGGTGTCCGGGTCGTGCACCGGGCTCGCCGCGCAGGTCCAGTCGTGGTAGGTCCGGACGAGGTGCTCGGCGGAGTGCACGGTCACCGGCGTGCCGATCGCGAGCGCTGTCCCGATCGCGTTCGTGCCGGTCGACTCCTCGTTCCAACGGGCGCCCTCGCTGAGGCGTATGTCCTCCGCGCGTCGCCGGACCGCCGAAGCGCCCTCGCGCCACAGGACGTGGCCCTCGGCATCAGTGATGATCATGACGTGCATCGCCTCCTCGGCGATGCTGACCAGCGTCTCCCGCAGCACGGGCAGCGTGCTGGCCAAGGGGTGCGCCTCGCGCAGTTCCGCGACCTCATCGGCCTCGTAGACGAACGGCGCCTCGTGATCGTCCGGATCCACCTCGGCGGCGAGACAACGGCGCCACGACTCGGAGATCAGCGATCTGGGAGCGTCGGCGACGAAGTTCCCGCTCAGCACGGCATCGTGAACCGTGCGCAATCGCCGCGCATGCTGCGCTGCATTCACGCCCTCCGCCACGTTCGGCGGCATCCGACCCTCCCACTCGCGTCTGCCGGGATGGCCCGCCACCGCATGCCCGGCGCGCAACGTTGCCCCGATCGGGGTGCAACGCCGTTGCAACGTTGCGCTTCGTAGCTTCGCATGTTCCATCCACGCGACGATGCGGGAGGCGTGACATGACGAAGTATGCGGCACCTGGGCAGCCCGGCAGCGTGGTGTCGTACCGCGGCCGGTACGACCACTTCATCGGGGGTGAGTACGTTCCTCCGGCCAGGGGCAACTACTTCGAGAACCGGACTCCGGTGACCGGCGAGACGTTCACCGAGGTCGCCAGGGGAACCGCCGAGGACGTCGACCGCGCACTCGACGCCGCGCACGGCGCATCGCGGGCCTGGGGTCGCACGTCCGTCGCCGAGCGGGCGAACGTGCTGAACGAGATCGCCGATCGCATCGAGGACAACCTGGACGCCATCGCGGTCGCCGAGTCCTGGGAGAACGGCAAGCCCGTCCGGGAGACGCTGGCCGCGGACATCCCTCTCGCTGTCGACCACTTCCGGTACTTCGCCGCGGCGATCCGCGCACAGGAAGGCGCGATCTCCCAGATCGACGGCGACCTGGTGGCCTACCACTTCCAGGAGCCGCTCGGGGTCGTCGGCCAGATCATCCCGTGGAACTTCCCGCTGCTCACGGCGGCGTGGAAGCTGGCCCCCGCGCTGGCCGCCGGAAACGCCGTCGTCCTCAAGCCGGCCGAGCAGACTCCGGCTTCGATCCACGTGCTGCTGAGCTTCATCGCCGATCTGCTGCCGCCCGGCGTTCTCAACGTCGTGAACGGCTTCGGCCTCGAGGCGGGCAAGCCACTGGCCTCCAGCCGCCGGATCTCCAAGATCTCGTTCACCGGTGAGACGGCCACCGGCCGGCTGATCATGCAGTACGCGAGCGAGAACATCATCCCGGTCACCCTCGAGCTGGGCGGCAAGAGCCCGAACATCTTCTTCGAGGACGTCGCCGCGAGGAATGACGCGTTCTACGACAAGGCGCTCGAGGGATTCACGATGTTCGCCCTCAACCAGGGCGAGGTCTCCGCCTGCCCGTCCCGCGCGCTCATCCAGAGCTCGATCTACGAGCAGTTCCTCGCCGACGCCACCGAGCGCACGAAGGCCGTCAAGCAGGGGCACCCGCTCGACACCGAGACGATGATCGGCGCGCAGGTGAGCAACGACCAGCTCGAGAAGACCCTGTCCCACATCGAGATCGGCAAGCAGGAAGGCGCCCGGTTGGTGAGCGGCGGCGAGCGCGCCGACCTCGGTGGAGAGCTCTCCGGCGGCTACTACGTCACCCCGACGATCTTCGAGGGCCACAACAAGATGCGGATCTTCCAGGAGGAGATCTTCGGACCGGTCGTGTCGGTGACCCGCTTCGACGACTTCGGCGACGCGATCAAGACCGCGAACGACACGCTCTACGGCCTCGGCGCGGGCGTGTGGTCGCGCGACGGCAGTGTGGCCTACCGTGCCGGACGCGAGATCCAGGCGGGCCGGGTGTGGGTCAACAATTATCACGCCTATCCCGCGCACGCGGCGTTCGGCGGCTACAAGCAGTCGGGAATCGGCCGGGAGAACCACCGGATGATGCTCGACAACTACCAGCAGACCAAGAACATGCTGGTCAGCTACTCGCAGGCCGCCCAGGGCTTCTTCTGATTCGAGCTGTGCGTCGTGGACCCATGACCGATTGAGAAGTCTCGTCATGGGCCTACGAGCGGTCGAGCTCGCCCTTCCAGGGAACCATGGGGGAGGCGTGGTAGTTGATCCCGAGCGCCTTCCACCGGGGCGCTTGCGCGCCGAGGCGCTTGGAGAACGCGCCCCAGTTGTGCGTCGACGCGGGTGACCAGCCGAGCTCGGCAACGGCAGGCAGACGCGGGAACGACATGTACTCGACGTCCGCGGACTTGTCCATCATCGCCGTCCACAGTGGAGCTTCGACGCCGAGGACCGAGGACTCCTTCACCCCCTGCAGGTACGTTCCGGGATTCCAGTCGTAGGCGTCGTCGACCTCGACCAGGCCGGCCCAGTCCTCGCCCAGCTTCGTGTTCTTGTCGTACTTCGCGTCCAGGTAGACCTTGTTCGCGGGCGAGAGCAGGATCTTGTTGCCACGTGCGGCCGCGGCGGCGACGTCCGGCGAGGAGTTCGTCGTGCCCCAGTACTGGGGAACCGCGGAAGTGCCCGGCTCGGTCTTCGCGATCTCCTGCCATCCCATCGCGGCCTTGCCGTGGTCGGTCACGAGCGGCAGCACCCTGTCCATGAACTTCAGGTAGTCCGGCGCGGAGGTGGCGTGGGCCTCGTCACCACCGATGTGCAGGTACGGGCCCGGGGTCAGTGCCGCGAGCTCGCCCAGCACGTCGTCGATGAACTCGTAGGTGATGTCCTTGGACACGCACAGCGAGCTGAAACCCACGTCCGTGCCCGTGTAGAGCGGCCGCGCCTTGCCGTCGCAGTTGAGCTCGGCGTACGAGGCGAGCGCGGCATTGGTGTGCCCCGGCAGGTCGATCTCGGGTACCACGATGATGTTGCGGGACTGCGCGTAGGCGACGAGCGCCTTGTACTGCTCCTGGGTGTAGTAGCCGCCGGGTGTCCCGCCGACCTCGGTGCTGCCGCCGTAGGTGGCCAGGCGCGGCCAGCTCTTGATCTCGATGCGCCAGCCCTGATCGTCCGCCAGGTGCAGGTGCAGATAGTTGATCTTGTATGCGGCGATCTGGTCGATGTAGCGCTTGACCTCGTCGACGGAGAAGAAGTGCCGTGCCACGTCCAGCATGGCGCCGCGGTAACGGAAGCGGGGGTGGTCCAGGATGCCGGCACCAGGTGCGGTCCACGGTCCCGCCTGCCTGGACCTGCTCTCGATCTTCGCAGGCAGGAGCTGGCGCAGGGTCTGCACCCCGGAGAACAAACCCGAGGCGGTCTTCGCGCGCAGCACCACGGATCTGGTGCTCACGTCGAGCTGGTAGCCGTCGTCTCCCGTACTCGCGTCGACGCCGCTGAGCAGCAGGGTGATGCCGTTGCCGGAACTGGTTGCGGTGACCGGAAGCCGGTATCCGGTCGACGGTCGCAGAATTCCGGCCAGGTACTCGCCGACCTCGGTGGCGTCGGCCGATCCGACTTGGATCTCGGTGTCCGGGGTCAGGGTGTAGGTGACACCGGGCTTCGGCGTGACCTTCACCGGGACGGGCAGGATCTGTTGCAACGCCGAGTCCGGCGCCGCGCTGACGGGGGAGGCGACCGCGGTCGCGGTCGCACCGACGAGCAGTACCGCGACGAGCGGACAGCTCAACCACGGCCCGCGCCGCGAGGCCCTTCGTGTGTGCACTGATGCCCTCCAGACAGGCGGAAACCCGGCGGCGGCGGGCTTCCATCACGGTTGCAGCCCGGCCGAGGACTGTTGAGGTGTAGACCGATCAGTGCAGCTTCGGCTTGCCGACCTGGCGCCACGAGGACGGGAACCGCTGTTCGATCTGGTCGGCGATGCAGGCCTCCCGGCCGTGCAGCAGACCGAAGGTGAAGCCGTTCTCCCCGTCCAGGTGCGCCTGCACGCCCAGCTCGCGCAGGACGGGGCGTGCGACGACGCTGTCCTGGTGCTCTCCCAGCAGCGTCTGCACCGCCTTGGCCTTCTCGTGGTACTTCTTCGCGGGCTTGCCGAGCACCGGAACAGCCACCTCGGTCGCGTACCGGAGGCGCTTCGCCGACTTGCGCGACTCGTGCAGCGCGACGTCGCTCTCGTGACCGGCGTCCGTGCGGAGCGCCGTCTCGGCCCGGCGCGCCAGCCGCTTGTAAGCCCTCTTGACGAGCTTGGGCACGACCTTGCGCGCGGGCTTGAGGGCGAGGGGGGTGAGCGGCGGGTCGGCCAGCAGCGCGTCGATCCGGTCCAGCAGCGCGAAGTAGCGGGGGTCGTTCAGCGCGGCCACGGACTCCTCGTGCGCGGAGGCCTCCAGCGGCGCGAAGTACCGGGTGAGCCGCGCGGTCACCGGGCCGAGCCGCAACTCGGGAGGCAGTTCACCGGCGGCCGTCTCGAACCGCGTGCGCAGCACCTCGAGGTCGCGCGCGTTGCCGAGCACCCCGGCGAGCCACTTCAGCTCGTCGGTGAGCTCGCGGGTCCCGGAGCGGTCGACGATCTTGCCGTACGCCTGCAACGCACTGCGCATGCGTCGGGTCGCCACGCGCATCTGGTGCACCGCGTCGTGCTCGTCGCGGCGGACCCGCGGGTCGTGGTGCTTCAGCGCGTCCGCCTGCTCGTGCAGGTAGGCGAGGACGGCGTCGCCCGCGGTCGACCTCTTGCCAGGGCTGGGTGCCGGGGTCCGCGGTTCGATGCGGTTCGCGAGGAGCCGGGTCAGCTTGGCCGACGACGTGGCACGGCGGATACCGGCTTCGCGGAACCTCGACTCGACGGCGGTGAGGAGCTTGCCGTTGCCCCGCTCGCCGAGCTCGACCTCGATCTCGCGCCACGATTCGGCCGTGGTCTCCGCGCCCAGGGTCTGCGCCGACACGTGGTCCTCGACGACCTCCGCGAGGAGCTGACCGCGCTCGTCCACCAGCTGCCAGCGCCTGCGCGCGGTCTTGATCCGCGCGACGGGCGCGAGGTCGACGCCCCGCGTGTGCACCTGGACCAGTGAGGAGAGGTCCTCAGGGGGACGGCGAGTGGCACGGCCCGGAGGGAGCCGGAGCTCCTGCCGGGTGTCCTTGCCCGCCGGGAGCTTCAGGTGCCAGCCGGCGTCGTCGCCGCCGGTCCGCCTTCGCAGGGTGAGTCCCGCACGGGCCAGGCGGAGGTCCTCGGTGTCGTAGTACACCGCCTCCAGCACCTGGTCTTCCGGGCCCGCCTCGGCCGCCACACCGGGAAAACCGGAGAGGGCCGGCAAGCCTCCCTCGGCCGGTGCCTCGTACTTCCGCTCTGTCTCGCGCACTGACGTCGGCATCTTCACTGCATACACCGTTCAGCCGATGTTTACGCGCCATCATCTCGTTCCGTGACGGCTTGTGGCGGTCCGTTGCCCTGGCCGGGCACTCTCGCTGGCACGGATGCGTGGTTTTCATGATCAGCGAGCGGCGTCTCGCGGGATCTGGGGTTGGCTGTTCTGCGTGCCCACGCCCACGGAGAAGGAGCGGCTCGACGCGGTCGAGCCGACGGTAGCGGACCTGGTGAGCGCCACGGAGCGGCTCACCGCCGAGCTCGGCCGGGTCAGCGCGCGGTTGCTGGTGCTGGAGCGTCGGTTGTCGGGCGCGGGCTCAGGACCTGATGAGGACCTCGACGCCGTGGACGGTGACGCCGAACCCCTGGTCGAGGCGCTGCACAAGGCGTGGGACGCGGAGCAGGAGTTGCTCGCCGACTCGGTCCGCGTGGCCCTGCGCCAGGAGGTCGCTGAGTTCGAGGAACTGGAGGAGCGTCGCGAGGCGCACCGGAGGAAGCGCGACACCGGGCGGAGACCGCGCTTCGAGCGTGATCAGCTCGATCACGAGATCCACCAGCTGGACTGGCACATCGGTTCCCGTCAGGCCGGTGCGGGGGAGGCGAGCAGGCGTCTTGAGGCTGACAAGGCGGCGGGCGAGGAGGCCTGGCGTCAGGAGGCGGTGCTGGCGGGGGAGAAGGCCCGCGACGAGATCTGGGACGCCGCGAGGCGGCGCCTCGAGCGGGCGCTGGCCCGCGACACCCGGCTGCCGGTGTGGTTCCGCGTGGGACTGGGCGAGATCACCTGTCCGGATCCGGCCCCGTGGATGCGAGCGGCGACGGCGCTGGTGGCCTATCGGCTCGAGTACGGCGTGGCCGACCCGGTGAGCCCGCTCGGTGCGTCCCCGTCGGCGGCATCCGGCTCGGCGGCGTGGGTCCGCCGGACCGAGGTGCACGCCGACATCACCCAACAGCTTCGGAGCCTGCGACCGTGACGTGCAACCGGAAGGTTGCGCATCGCAAGCACATCTGCACCCATCTGGTTGCAGGAGGTGTCGCATGATTCCGGAGCGGATCAAGAGCGAGATCGTCATCGCCGCACCCGTGGAGCGGGTGTGGGCGGCGGTGACCGAGGCGGGGCACGTCGGAACCTGGTTCGGTGACGCGGGGGCGGAAATCGACCTGCGGCCGGGCGGCACGATGAGCCTGAGCTGGAAGGAGCACGGTACGGTTCGCGCGGTGATCGAGAAGGTCGAGCCGCACTCCTTCTTCTCCTACCGGTGGGTGGGGTCGATCGCGGCGGATCCCGTTGACGGAAACTCGACCCTGGTCGAGTTCACCCTCGTTCCCGAGGGAGGCGGAACCCGGTTGCGCGTGGTGGAGAGCGGATTCCGGGAGCTGAACCAGCCCGAGGACGTCACGACGCGTTACGTCGACGGCAACGTCGAGGGCTGGAGGATCGAACTCAGCGAACTGCAGGAGTACTTGGAGCGCTGAATGGTCGAGGGCGAGGTGCTGGTCGCGTTGGCCGACCCGACGCGACGGCGGATCCTCGACGTGGTCGCCGCACTCGGCGAGGCCACCGCGACGGTGCTCGCTGACGAGATCCCGGTCAGCAGGCAGGCGATCGTCAAGCACCTCGGGGTCCTCGAACGCGCCGGCCTCGTGGAGGGGCGGCGTGCGGGCCGCGAGGTCCGCTTCGTCGTCCGGTCCGAACCTCTGGGTGCGACGGCGGCCTGGATGACGCGTCTCGCGGCGGACTGGGACGCGAGGCTCGCCGTGATCAAGCGCATCGCCGAAGGCGACTGAGCGTCCGGAGGATCGGTCAGCAGGCGGTGAGCATGTTCGCGAGGGCGTCGTGCTCCGCCTGGTCGATCGTCAGCGCGTAGGTCGTCTTGACCTGGATCCAGTGCGCGGCGTAGGTGCACCAGTAGGTCTTCACCGGTGGCGTCCACTTCGCCGGGTCCTGATCGCCCTTGGCACGGTTGGTGGTCGCCGAGACGGCCATCAACTGCACACCGCCCACGTCGTTGGCGAACTTCTCACGCTGCGCGTCGGTCCACTTGTCCGCACCGGATCGCCACGCCTCGGCCAGCGGCACGGTGTGATCGATGTCCAGGTCGGTCGCCTTGGTGATCACCATGCCGTCGTACGGGCTGGTCCACTGACCCGTGGTGGCCTTGCAGTTCTTGTCCGTCTGCACGTTCTGGCCCTGGCGCTGCAGCACGATTTCACGCGTGTCGCACGAGTTTCCCTGCGAACTCCAGTGCGGGAAGCGGTCCCGGCTGTAGCCGGCCATCTTGCCTTCAGGCGCGATGGTCAGCGCGGCCAGCTGCGTGCCGGCTTCACCGGCGGACACCGGGGGAGACGGGGACGGAGTGGTCTGGGGTTGGTCGTTCCTGGTGGCCCAGAAGGCGAGGCCGACGAGCACGACGATGACCAGGAGGCCGACCAGTGTGCTGCCTTGCGAGCGTTTCATGCGGTTGTTCTCCAACAATGCGCGGTAATCCTCGACCAGCAATGATGAGTGATTGTCCTCGTCCGCCTGCAGTCGGGATCCCCGTGCGCCGAAAATTCGGGGTGCGTTGCCAGCGGTTGCCAGCAAATGTTGTCGGTGTCTCGCTGGATCCGTCGCGTCGGCCCGACCGGTTGTCGACGCGGTGGTCGCTCGCCGCCGGCTCGTCCGCGACGTGGGCGACTTGCTGACGGTGTTGCGAAGGTGGGCAGGGAAGATCGTCCGTTCCGCCGTGGTGGACCGGCCCGCGTCGCAGGTTCACGTCGACGCATGAGGTCGCGAACGTGAAGCTCGATCTGAAACTGACGGGTGGACGGGTCGTCACGTTGGACCCGGCTCGTCCGTGTGCGGCCACCGTCGGCATCTGGCAGGGACGCGTCGTGGGGCTCGACGACGACGTGGCGAACCTGCAGGCGGCACAGGTCGTCGACCTCGGCGGCGCGGTGGTGCTGCCCGGTTTCGTCGATGCGCACACCCACCTGGCGTGGACGGGTCGCGCGAGCCGGACATTGGACGTCTCAACCTGCCGGCGCGTCCACGACGTGCTGGACGTCATCGCCCGCGCGACCGGTGACGGGTGGCTCGAAGTCGCCGGACACGACCACCGGAGACTGGACCGCGCTCTCACCGCGACCGACCTCGACTCGGTCAGCGCTGGACGTGAGGTGTACGTACAGGACCTGTCCGGCCACGCGTGCGTGGTGAACACCGCGATCCTCCGGCGACTGCCGCACGAGGTGCTCGCGCCGGGTGCACCAGGGGTTCAGTTCGACGCGGAGGGATGGCCCACCGGGGCACTCGCCGAGGGCGTGACGCTGGCCGCTGAGGCAGGTGTCGGCGGAATCGGGCAGCTGCAGGACGACCCGAACCTGATGGCCGCGGCGATCGTGGACGGGCACGCCGGCGGGTGGCAGCTCGCCGTACACGCGATCGGCGACCGCGCGGTCGACTTCGCCCTCGACGCCGTCGAGCAGGCGCAACGACTGGTCCCGAGACCGGACGCCCGCCACCGGATCGAGCACTGCGGTCTCGTCCGGCCTCACCAGCTGGACCGGATCGCGGCGTTGCGGCTGATCCCGGTCGTGCAGCCCACGTTCCTGTGGGTCCACGGCGACGACTACGCCGCGATCATGGGACAGGAACGGGCACCGTGGATGTACCGCGGGCGGGCTTTCCTCGACCGCGGCATCACCATCGCGGGGAGCTCCGACCGTCCGGTCGCCGACGGGTCACCGCTGCGCGCCATCCAGTTCATGGTCGAGCGGATGTCGCCGGGCAGGCAGGTCATCGGCGGGAACGAGGCGGTGACCGTCGAGCAGGCCGTCGCGGCGTACACCAGGCGGTGCATACGCGTGTCACCTCGAGCACCTGCTGGGCAGCGTCACCCTGGCAAGCTCGCAGATCTCGTGGTCCTCGGGGACGACCCGCGCGCGGTCGATCCCTCCCGCATCGGAGAGATCGACGTCCTGGCGACCGTCGTGGGCGGCGAGTTCGCCCACGACCCGGCGCGGTTCGCGTCCAGAGCGCAGTAGCCGCTTTCCGCGCCCCCGCCTCACTCGCCGCGAGCGCGCTCAGAACGTGCCGTCGCGGACAGCGAGAGCTCTCGTCGCCACGTGCAGGTTGAGGCGGTGATCCACGTCGCTGAGGTCGAGCCCGCTCACGTGGTGAATCCGTTGGAGCCGATAGCGCAACGTGCTCCGGTGAATGATCAACGCCTCGGCGGTGGCGTCGTAGTTGCCTCCGCATTCGAGGTACAACGAGAGCGTGCGGACCAGTTCGGAGTTGTGCTCCTCGTCGTAGTCGAGCAGCGTGCCGAG
>DASYMV010000239.1:0-3170 GCA_036008865.1 Pseudonocardiaceae bacterium
AGCCAGCTGACCGCCGGGCCGCCGTCGAGATTGCGGCGCATCAGGTCCAGCGCCACCTCCGCGCCGGACTGCCCCGACCCGACCACCGTCACGTGATCCGCGCCGGTCAGGTCCCGGTGCAGGTACTCGGAGCTGTGCAGCATCTTCTCCTCCGGCAGGTGCGCCAGCGTCGCCGGCAGACGGGGCTCCGTGCCGACGCCGAGCACGAGGTGCCGTGCCAGCAGGTGCACGGTGGAACCGTCAGCACGCACGGCGGCGACGGCGAATCGCTGCGCCGAGGTGTCCCAGGACACCGATTCGACGTGGTGCGAGAACCGCACGGACGGCAGGCGCGAGGCCGCCCACCGCAGGTAGTCCTCGTACTCGCGCCGGGTCGGGTGGAACCTCTCCCGCACGTAGAACGGGTAGAGCCGGTCGGCGTCGCGCAGGTAGCACAGGAACGACAGTGGATGGCCCGGCTCCACCAGACTCACCAGATCGGCGAGGAAGCTCACCTGGAGCAAGGCGTCGTCGAACATCATGCCGCTGTGCCAGCGCAGCTCCTGGCGAGACTCGAGGACGACCACGTCCAGATCGTCCACAGTGGACGCCAATGCGGCGAGACCGAGGTTGAACGGCCCGCAGCCGATCGCCACGACGTCGTGTTCAGTGATCATCGCTCACACACCATCAGCAATGCGGTCTTGTCGGGCAAGGTGATCTCTCCGGAGATGGAGAAGCCTCCCGCCTGGAACGACGCGATCGCGCGCTTGTTGCGCACATCGGGTTCCAGCACGACGCGGGCGCACTTCGGGTCGGTTTCGAACAGTGCGGAGACCAGGATCGGCAGCAGCGACCTGACCAGTCCGCGTCCCGTCATCGCCGCCTCGCCGATGGCGACGTGCAGGCCGAGATCGTGTGGCGCGGCGGGGTAGCACCTCGCCACCCGGTCCCGCGCGACGCGATAGATCTCCAGATACAGCACAGGATCGTCGTCGCGGCTGACCAGGCACGGGAGCGAGTGCGCGCCGGCGAGCTGTCCGCGCAGTTCGGCCTCCCAGCGCTTGCGGGACCACGCCTGGTTCCAGAAGGCGGCGACGTGGGGCGACCGCATCCAGCCGTGCACCAGGTCGAGGTCGAACCCATCGGGGTCGGCCGGGCGCACGGACCAGCCGTCGGTCAACGTCGGCAATGGGGGAGGGGGCACGGCGGAAACGTTCGAGGCGGCCTGACAGGAGTTGAGGTCGGTCACCGGGCACACCGGGCTTCCACCAGGGGATTCGGTGCGTTCAGGTAGACCGACTGCGCGTCCAGCGGAGCGAGCACCTCGTCGATCCCGCCCAACCTCGTCATCAGGTTCGCCTTGCAGGGCAACGTTTCTGCGGTCAACCACCGCCTCGCGAGCCGGTCGCCGTCCGGTCCGGCCTCCGCCAGGTCGGGGAGAGCGGCCTCCAACCGGTCCGCCATCACGAGCAGCAGGTCGCGCTCGTCCGCACGATCGTCTACGGCGAGGCACCCGATCACCGCCAGCGCCTGGTTGCGCAGCAAGTAGTAGGACAGCCGCTCGTCGACGATCGCGTCGTCGACCACCGCGAGCGTCGAGGTGTCCACGTCGAGGTGGCGCAGCAAACCCGGCAGGTGCGACGACGCCAGGTAGTAACCCTGGTTGTCCCGGTACCGGCCGCCGATCACGGAGCCGTCAGAGCCCAGCCGCACGAGCGTGTTCTGCTGGTGGGCCTCCAATCCGATTCCCGTCTCCGCGTACAGCCGCAGCATCGGCACCAGCACACGATCCGTGTAGTCCGAGACCCACTGCGCGGGATCGTCGGCCAGCTCGCTCAGCGTGCTGCGGCCCATGCCGGGACGCGGCGCCACGAGTCCGGCGACGCAGCACGAGTCCTCGATCCCCTCGGGCACCTCGCGCACTGCGACGTCGAGTCCTGTCACCTCGCCACCCTCGTCGACGGCGATCCACGCCGGGTCGCGGACGATGCTGAACTCCGGGTGCGCCTTCTCCGTGCCCTCGGCGTAGCCCGTCTCGAGCAACCGGTGGATCTCCAGGCCCCGGCGCAGCTCGGTGCCCGTGGACTCGCGCCGCGAGTTGGTCACCCGCAGGCCCAGCGACAACTTCAGCATCACGGGTGCGCCGGGCCGGTACACGGTGCGCAAGCTGGACGTGGGCCACCACTCGGGGCCCAGCGCACCGAGTGGCGTGAGCCGGCCCGACTTCACCAGTGCGGCGATGCGCGGTCGCCGAAGCAGGTCGCGGGCCTGCCACGGGTGGGCGGGGATCAGCACCCGGCCGTCGTCGCGCGTGCGTCCGGCGAGCTGGGCCATCAACGTCACGGCGTCCGGGCCCGCGACGGCGTCGTGCGACACGATCGACTCGTCGGCGGAGAACCAGTGCAGCGGGAACGATCCACGCCGCTCCGGCGCGAACTGGGCGTCGTCGTGCTGGGAGATGCCGTCCCTGCTCTTGGGTGCCGGGTGGTGCAGGTGACCCAGCAGCAGGCTCTGCTCCGCGTCGAGGAAGCGGTCGGACGTCGCAGTGAGCTCGGCCCGGCGATGTGAGATGAAGCCGGTGACCCGGCGGACGGACTCGGCGGTGCGCTCGACGAGGTCGGCGCTGTCGCCTCCCAGCTCCGCGGCGACCAGGGCAACGGCGAGCACCGGATCGGCCGCGCCCACCTCGGATCCGTCCGGGCGCAACAGGGACACGGGCCCGAACCGGTGCCATCCTGTCGGTGAGTTGTGCCGGACCTCGGCACGCAGCGCAAGACCGGTCGACGGCAGGCTCACCCGCAGCTCACCGGATGCGACGACGGTGTTCGTCTCGCGGACCCAGCATCGCAGCAGGGCCTCCAGATGAGCGTGCTCAGCCGCCGTGCGGGGATCACCGTCCAACGGATCGGTGCTGATGTCGCCTCCCGATGACGTGCGCACGTCGGCGATCACGCCACTCCCTCCTCGAGAAGGTTCTCCGTCGCGACCCCGGCCTCCCGCACGGTGGCGAGCAGTTCGTCGAGGTTGGCCTCGGTCGTGTTCGGGTTGAGCAGGGTGACCTTCAGACAGGTCGCACCGTCCACCTCGGTGCGCCCGATCAGGGCGGTGCCCGCGCGCAGCAGGCGGCGCCGCAATTCGGCGTTGACCTCGTCCGCGAGCGCTGGATCGTCGGTGCGGTAGCGGAAGAC
>DASYMV010000240.1:0-1594 GCA_036008865.1 Pseudonocardiaceae bacterium
CTCCGGCGCGCTCGCCTTCCTGGCGTTGGGCGTTCGCCTGCCACTGGCGTGGCGCCGCGCGGTGGTCGCGCTGGTGTTCGGGATCATCGGCTTCGTACTGGCCTGGCTCGGGCTCGAGGACGCGGGGCATGCGTACGAGAGCTTCTTGCTGGTGATCGCGTACTGGATCAGTCCGTGGCTCGCCGTGGTGCTGGTGGACCAGTACCTGCGACGTGGTGAGCGGGTCGACGACCTGCTGACCGACATCGGACACACCAACTGGGCGGGGCCGGTCGCATTCCTCGCCGGTGTCGCGGTGTCCGTGGGGGGCTTCGCCAACCAGGCCCTCTTCACCGGCTTGGCCGCCCGGCGGTTCCCGCAGGTGGGAGACATCGCCTTCCTGGTGGGTTTCGTCGTCGCCGGCGCGTTGTACGCCACGCTGTCGTTCCGGTCGTTGAGCAGGAACCGAGGAACGCATGATCGGCAGACTGCACGTCGTGGTGATCAACTGTCCTGACCCGCGGACTGATCGCCGCACCGACGAGGGCGAGCGTCGGTCAGGCGGGCCGCCACACCGTGGTCCGGCGGATCTCCGTGCTCTCCAACGCGAGGGGCACGGGCACGTCGTACGTCGCGACGACGGTGAACCGCTCGCGCGGCAGATGTGCTCGCTGCGGATCACCGACCAGCACCAGTGCTCCGCGCGCCGCGGCTCGCAGTACGAACGGCAGCACGCGCTCGGCCATGTGCCGGTCGTAGAAGACGTCTCCCGCCAGCACGACGTCCGCACCGTCGGCGTCGCCGTCGAGCACGTCGCCCTCCTCGGTGGTCACGCGCACGTCGTTCGCACCGGCGTTGACCGTGATCGCGGCGGCCGAGAGCGGGTCGATGTCGTTCGCCGTCACCTCACGTGCCCCCGCCTTGGATGCCGCGATCGCGACCAGCCCGGAGCCGGCGGCGAGATCGAACACCCGCTTGCCGGCGACGATCTCCGGGTTGTCGAGCACGTGGCGGGCGAGCGCCTGGCCACCGGCCCAGGGGAAGGCCCAGAACGGCGGCGCGAGCTGCTCGTGACCGGATTCCTGCTCGGTCCGCTCCCACAGGCCGATCGCCTCGTCCGCGCAGTGCAGTCGCAGTTCCGGAACGAGCGGCACGGGGAGCAGTTGCGTGTTGGCCAGCACGAAGGCCGTGGTGTCCATCATCAAGCCGGGAGCTCTGCCGGAGCGACGTCCGCGCTCAACAGGTCCAGCGACAGGCCGACGGCCGCCGCGACGGCGGCGACGGTGAAGAAGGCGGGCGTGGGCACTCTGCCGCGCTCGATCTTGCGGAGGGTCTCGACCGAGATGCCCGCCGCAGCCGCGATCTCGACCATGCTGCGCGGCCCCCGTGCCTCGCGCAGGAGCTCGCCGAGGCGTTCGCCGCGCTCGCGGTCGGATCGGGTGAGCGGAGGACGGACCATGGCGTGATACTAATACCGTTATAACTATCACGCTCCTCTGGAGACCGATGTGATCGAACTGAAGACCCCTGCCGAGCTCGACGCCATGCGACAGGCGGGGAAGGTCGTAGCTGCGGCACTGGACGCCGTGCGGGAGAACGCCCACCTCGGGACGTC
>DASYMV010000241.1:0-13065 GCA_036008865.1 Pseudonocardiaceae bacterium
TGTCGGTGCGGAGGTGCACGATCACTGTCACTCTTCGCGCAGCGGTCTGACGTGGGGGAATTGCAGATGAACATCGACATCAACGCCTGGGGTGCGCTCCACAGCGCCATGCAGGACGGGGCGGGACGCCGCAAGGTCACCAGGGCGACACTGCGCCGGATCGCTCGCTTCGCGCAACCGCAACGGCGGTCGCTGGTCGCGCTCCTGCTCCTCAGCGCCGCCGCCGCCGTGCTGGCCGTCGCCACGCCCGTGCTCGCCGGCCGGGTCGTGGATGCGATCGCGCACGGAGAGCAACTCGGCCTGGTCGTGAGGCTCTCCGTGCTGATCGCGATCATCGCCGTGGCGGAGGCCGGGCTGAGCCTCGCCGAGCGCTGGATGTCCTCCGAGGTGGGCGAGGACCTCATCCTGCACCTGCGCCAGGCGGTCTTCGACCACGTCCAACGGATGCCAGTGGCGTTCTTCACCCGTACCCGGACGGGCGCGCTGGTCAGCCGGCTCAACAACGACGTCATCGCCGCGCAGCGGGCGTTCTCCACAACGCTGTCGGGAGTCGTCACCAACATCATCGCGCTGGCTCTCACGCTCGTCGTGATGCTGACCCTGTCCTGGCAGGTCACGGTGCTGGCTCTGGTGCTCCTGCCGGTGTTCGTGCTCCCCGCCCGCAGGATGGGCCGCCGGCTCGCGGGCGTGGAACGCGAAGCCGCGACGCTGAACGCCGCGATGACCACCCAGATGACCGAGCGGTTCTCCGCTCCCGGTGCGACTCTGATCAAGCTCTTCGGCCGGCCCGGCGACGAGAGCGCGGAGTTCGGCAGGCGCGCCACGCGGGTCCGCGACATCGGGGTGCGGGCCGCGATCGCCCAATGGATTTTCATCATCGCGCTCGCACTGGTGTCGGCTCTCGCCCTCGCGCTGGTGTACGGCCTGGACGGGTACTTCGCCCTCAGCGGCCGGCTGGAGGCGGGCACAGTCGTCACCCTCGCCCTCCTGCTGACGCGGCTCTACTCCCCGCTCACCGCGCTGGCCGGAGCGCGGCTGGACGTCATGACGGCGCTGGTCAGCTTCGACCGGGTGTTCGAGGTGCTCGACCTGCGCCCGCTGATCAGCGAGAAACCCGGCGCTGTCGCGGTGCCCGACGGCCCGGTATCGGTGGAGTTCGACGACGTGCCGTTCAGCTATCCCGCGGCCGACCGGGTGTCGCTCGCTTCGCTGGAGGAGGTCGCGACGCTGGACACCCGCGGCGGCGAGGAAGTCCTGCGCGGGGTGTCGTTCCGAGCCGAGCCTGGCCAACTGGTCGCACTGGTCGGCCCCTCCGGAGCCGGCAAGTCCACCATCGCCTCCCTCGCACCGCGCCTCTACGACGTCGACTCGGGGAGAGTGCGGCTGGCCGGGACGGACGTGCGAGACCTGTCGTTCGACTCGATCCGGACACCGTCGGCATGGTCAGTCAGGACGGCCACCTCTTCCACGACACGATCGGCGCGAACCTTCGACTCGCGCGGGCCGAGGCGACCGAAGAGGACCTGTGGGACGCCCTGCGCCGGGCTCACCTCGCGGACCTCGTGCGGTCGTTGCCGGACCAGTTGGAGACCGTCGTCGGCGAACGGGGCTACCGCCTGTCCGGAGGCGAGAGACAACGACTGACGATCGCCAGGCTCTTGCTGGCCGGGCCGCGGGTGGTCGTCCTGGACGAGGCGACAGCGCACCTGGACTCCAGATCGGAGGCCGCGGTGCAGGACGCACTCGTCGAGGCCCTGGCCGGGCGCACGGCGCTCGTCATAGCCCACCGGCTGTCGACCATCCGGGCGGCCGACCTCATCCTCGTCGTCGACAACGGGTCCGTGGTGGAACGCGGTACCCACGAGGCGCTGCTCGCCGCAGGCGGCAGCTACGCCGCGTTGTACCACACGCAGTTCGCGCAGGACGACACCGTCGACGCGGGGTTGGCCGAGGCGTTTCCCGGCGCCCACAGGTGAGGCACCTTACGCTTGAAGTTCGGTCAATCCACTTTTTTTGCATGCACACTGGGTTGTCGTGAACAACGCAGCATCCGACAGCAACGAGAACGCGACCACCAACTGGACGTGCATTCCCTGCGACGTCGAGGGCCGCGGCGAGCCCGTCTGCTGGAACTGCGGGAGTGACGAGGTCACCATCCTCCAGCGTCCCTTCAAGTCGTGGTGGCAGCGCTGACGCAGCTCGTGGCAATACCGGTGACGCCTTAGAGTCAGCCGGGTGGCCTGCCAGTTCTGCGAGATCGTCGCCCGCCGCTCCCCGGCCTTCCTGGTGGGGGAGGACGCGGCGGGGCTGGCGTTCCTGGACGCGAGACCTGTGTTCAAGGGACACACCCTGGTCGTGCCGCACGCTCACGTGCCGACCTTGCCGGATCTCCCGGCTTCGCAGTTGGGCGACTTCTTCGGCTTCGTGCAGCGGGTCACCGTCGCCGTGCAGAAGGGCGTGCAGGCGCAGGGCACGTTCGTAGCGGTGAACAACGTCGTGAGCCAGAGCGTCCCGCACCTGCACGTCCACGTCGTGCCTCGCACGAAGGGCGACGGGTTGCGGGGCTTCTTCTGGCCGCGCACCAAGTACGCCTCCGACGCCGAGGCAGCGGCATACGCCGAGGCCGTAGGTGCCGTTCTGGGTTGATCTGTTGTGAGCTTCCCTCACGACCTCCGCATCGTGCCGGCGTCGAGGTAGCGACTGTGCCAGGACAGCGCCTCGGTCAGCAGGTGCGGACTGTGCAATCCGTGGCTCGACTCCAGCGCCCGATGGAAGTAGTCCTCCAGTTCGGGGCGGAAGTCCGGGTGCGCGCACCGCTCGATGATCTGCCGTGCACGTTGCTTGGGGGACAGGCCCCGCAGGTCCGCGAGCCCCTGCTCGGTGACGATGACGTCCACGTCGTGCTCGGTGTGGTCGGTGTGCGACACCATCGGCACGATCGCCGAGATGGCACCGCCCTTGGCCTGCGACGGGGTGACGAAGAACGACAGGTGGCCGTTGCGGGCGAAGTCCCCGGATCCGCCGATGCCGTTCTGGATGCGGCTGCCCATCACGTGCGTGGAGTTCACGTTGCCGTAGATGTCGGCCTCGATCATGCCGTTCATCGCGAGACAACCCAAGCGGCGCACCACCTCCGGGTGGTTGCTGATCTCCTGCGGCCGCAGCACGATCCGGTCGCGGTACTCCGCGGCTCGTGAGTTGAACCGCGCAGCCGCATCAGTGCTCAGCGACAGCGCGGTGGCCGAAGCGACGGCGACCGTGCCGCGGTCGAGCAGTTCCAGCATCCCGTCCTGGATCACCTCGGTGTAGGCGGTCAGGTTCTCGAACGGCCCGTCCGCAAGTCCGGCGAGCACCGCGTTCGCCACGTTGCCGACACCGGACTGGATCGGCAGGAGGCCCGCCGGCAGCCGGCCCACCTTCACCTCGTGGGCCAGGAAGTCGAGCACGTGCCCGGCGATCCGACAGGAGGTCTCGTCGGGCGCCTTGAACGTGGTGTTGCGGTCGGGGGAGTGCGTCTGGACGACAGCGACGACCTTCTCCGGCGGGCAGATCAGGTGCGGCACACCGATCCGGTCTCCCGGACGGGTGATGGGGATGGGCTTGCGCGCGGGCGGGAGGGCGGTGCCGTAGTAGACGTCGTGCATGCCCGCCAGACCCTCGGACTGCCAGGAGTTGACCTCGAGGATCACCTTGTCCGCCTGGTCGATCCACGTCTTGTTGTTCCCCACGGACGTGGACGGGATCAGGTGCCCTTCCTCGGTGATGCCGCTGACCTCGACCACCGCGACGTCGAGCGGGCCCAGGAACCCCTGCCACACCATCTGCGCGACCTGCGAGAGATGCAGGTCCAGATAGTCCATCCCCCCGGCGTTGATCTTCGCTCTGGTGGCCGGATCCGACTGGTAGGGGAGTCGCTGCTCGATGCCGTCGACCTCGGCGAGAACACCGTCGAGCTCCGGTGCCGTGGAAGCACCGGTCCAGACGCTGACCCGCATCGGACGTCCGCACGAGTTGGCGTCGGTGATGCGCTTCGCCAGCGCGCCCGGCACCGTCTTGGGGTAGCCGGCGCCTGTGAAACCGCTCATGCCGACGGTGGCGCCGGGCGCGATCACCTCGGCGGCGTCCTCCGCGGACATCACCTTTCGCGCGAGCTGCGGGCACCGGATCCGGTCATCGTTCATCGTGATCCTTCTTCGGTGACAAGGGGAATCCAACGTAACCGCACGCATGTGCCTTGCGACACATGGCATACGTCACGTCGTGGGGGAGCGGTCCATGTCACACCTGCGCCGCGTCATAGAGTGCTGAGCATGAGCAAGCGCTTGGTCGCCATGGGGGATTCCTTCACCGAAGGGGTGGGCGACGACGACCCCGACTCGCCGAACGGAGTGCGCGGCTGGGCGGACCGGGTGGCCGATCAGCTCGCCCGGCACAGCGAGGACTTCACCTACGCCAACCTCGCCGTGCGCGGGAAGCTGCTCGGCCAGGTGCTCGCCGAGCAGCTCGAGCCCGCGCTCCAGCTCGAGCCGGACCTCGTGACGTTGTACGCGGGTGGCAACGACCTGATGCGCCCGAAGGCGGACATCGACGCGCTCATGCTGCGCTACGACAACGCGGTGCAGCGGCTCGTCGCCTCCGGTGCCACGGTCGTGCTGTTCACCGGTGTGGACGGTGTGGAGGACCCGCTGTTCCGCAAGATCCGCGGTCGCGTCGCGATCTACAACGAGCACTGCCGGGTCATCGCCGCCCGTCACGGTGCGCTCGTGGTGGACATGTGGGCGATGCGGCAGTTGTGCGATCGCCGCCTGTGGTCGGAGGACCGCCTGCACCTGAACTCGGCGGGCCACAACGAGATCGCGATCGCGGTGCTCGACGTTCTCGGTGTGCCGCACGCGCTGACGCCGGTCGAACTGGGTCCCGCAGTGCTGGACAACCCGTGGCAGCGACGTGCGCAGAACCTGCAGTGGGGACGCGAGCACGCGCTCCCCTGGATCGGCAGGCGGCTTCGCGGGCAGTCCTCCGGGGACACCGTGGTGGCGAAGCGACCGGCCCTCGCGCCTGTGCTGCAACGGGCTGCGGACTGAACCGCGCCACCGCGCCGGTCGATGAACGCCCGCACGCGTGTCCAGGCGTCCGCGGCCGCCGCGGCGTGGTCGTCCCGGCAGTGGTCGAAAAACCCGTGCGGGGCGCCGGGGTAGGCGACGATCTCGTGCTCGACATCGGTCTCCGTGAGCGCGTCGTCGAACGCGCTCACGGCGGACGGTGGGACGCCTCGTCCGTACCGCCGAACCCCTCGCGGTCGCGATGGTGAGCGCCGGCCGAGCGTGCGAAGTGGTCGATCGCGAGCGTCGTGTGGCCCTGTTCGGCGAGTTGCTCGTAGCACCCGCGCAGGCCGCGGTTGTCGGGAAGGACGACCACACCGACTCCCGTCGGCCGCTCGGGCGTGGCCAGGAACCCGCCGAAGTGGGTGCCGTCGCGGGAGGTCAACGTCCACGGTGCCGCGGCGACCGTCGTGAGCGAAGGAGGAGCGGCGTCGGCGTCGTAGCACATGGGAAACCCTTCGAGAATGTTCGGGGATTTACGAGTCGACGCTAACAGCACCGTGCTTTATCATGGCAAAAGAATGAAAATTCCGCCAGAACAATTGAATTGCGACGTTATTTCTTTTCGTGTGATCGTCTCGGCGTGAGGAGGTCCAGGTGGCGACGACCGCGACCATGAAGGCGGCCATCTACCAGCGCACAGGCCCGGCTCGCGAGGTGTTGCGGGTGACCGAGGTCGAGCGGCCCGATCCCGCTCCCGGCGAGGTTCGGGTGAGGGTGACCGAATCCGGGGTGAACCCCACGGACGTCAAGTCCCGCCAAGGCCTCACCCCGCAGGTGATCGACGGCTTCCAGATCCCGCACCAGGACGGTTCGGGGGAGATCGACGCCGTGGGTGACGGTGTCGATCCGGCCAGGATCGGCCAGCGGGTGTGGGTGTGGCTCGCCGCCGCCGGAAGGCGGTGGGGGACGGCGGCCGAGTGGACGGTGGTTCCCGAGCACCAGGCGGTCCCGCTGCCCGACAACGCGTCGTTCGAACTGGGGGCGAGCCTCGGCGTCCCGGCGATGACCGCGTACCACTGCCTGTTCGTCGACGGTTCGCTGGACGGGCGGACCGTTCTCGTCGCCGGCGGTGCGGGTGCCGTCGGGCATTTCGCGATCGAGTTGGCGAAACGGGACGGTGCCAGGGTCGTGACGACGGTCAGCGGTCCGGAGAAGGGGGAACTGGCGAAGCGGGCGGGGGCCGACCGCGTGGTGAACTACCGCGAAGCGGACGCGGTGGAGCAGATCTCCTCGTTCGCACCGCAGGTCGACCGCATCGTCGAGGTGGCGCTGGACCAGAACCTGCGGATGGACTTGGCGGTGTCGGGTTACGGCACCACCATCGTGACCTACGCGGCTCCCGCGCAGGATCCGCCCTTGCCGGTCCGGGCCTGCATGACGGCGAACGTCGTACTGCGGTTCGTGCTCCTCTACGGCGTGCCCGTGCCCGCCCTGATCGCGGCCGCCGGAGCCATCACGCTGGCGTTGGGCGACGGCACGCTGACCGAACTGCCGGTCCAGAGGTTCACCCTCGATCAGATCGTCGAGGCGCACGAGGCGGTGGAGGCCGGTGTGAACGGCAAGGTCCTCGTCGACATCGCCTGAGCAGACGGGTCAGCGGCCGGCGCCGTTGCGTGCCACCTCGGTGTTCCCCGGTGGCAGGTTGAACTCCACCGCACCGGGCGGGAACTCGAACCGCGCGCAGGTGAAAGGTCCTTCGGGGAGGTGCCACACGACGGAGGCGCGAATGGGCCTGGCCCGTCCGCGCTCCGACGTCCACCCCTCGACCGATGAGCTCCACCGGGCTCGGACCGCGCCTCCCGGCAGATCCGCGACGCGGTCGTCGGTGCTGAAATCACGGGGTGCGCCACGCTCGTCGACGACGACCCTGCCGGTCACGCTCTGCCCTCGATCGGTGAGGCCGACGTGGAAGGAGTCGTCGTCCACCGCGGCCCACGACGTCGGCAACCGCAGCAGGAACGACGGTGCCAGCAGCACGGCGTCGTTGAGGTAGGTGACCAGTTCTCCGACGTCGTACTCGAAGCCCAGCCCGTTCGCGACGGCGACGCCGAACATCGTGTCGCGCATGTGGCCGTGACCGCGCAGGTAGCAGTCGCGGCCGTACAGCGGCACGAGCCCGGCGAGCGCCACTCGCATGTGGAAGATCCGTGCCACCTCGAGGCCCGAGTTGTACTGCCAGCTCTCGCACGGCATCCAGCGCCGGCCGGGCCGCCTGCGAAACCGGCCGGAGAGGTGCGCGCGGAAGGACCAGTCCCGCGGTTTCCCGATCACACCCGTGAAATGCAGGAACCGGCGTGCCGGTTCCGGAAGGTGCGCGATGCTCGCCCTGGTGACCGGTGTCGGATCATCCCCCGACATCGGCAGTCCCGCCGTGGAAACCTGTGCGGCGAATTTCTCCTGCAGCGTCACGACGGCACCCCCAGACCGAGTTTCGCGGCGCGCCGCACGAGGACCGCGACACCGATCGTAGGCGTTCGGGATGACCGTTGTGAGCGTTGTGGACTTCTCAGCCGGGGAATCGGCGTCGACGACGGCGATCTCGACCGGGCGTGGCCTCAGCGGCTGCTCACCCGGTGTGCCGAGCGGGTGAGCGGCTCGGGCTCCAGCAGGAGTTCCCGCACGGGGCGGCGCGGCGTCGCGGGGACGGGAGAGCCGTAGCCGATGCGCAGCACGATGTGCGGGATCAGTGTTCCACCCAGCAACCGGCGGAGGTCGTCACGTACCGATGGCACCTGGACCGGCTGGGGGATGAAGGTCGCGGACAGGCCCGCCGTCGCGGCGTACAGCAGGACGCCCTGCAGCGCTTGACCCGCTCGCAGTTCGGCCACCTGATCGTCGTAGAACGAACACACGACCACGATGAACGGGTCCGACTCGAACGGCTGCTGCGCGTCTTTCTCGCCGGGGGCGAAGTCGCGCAGCACCCACTCGTCCTCCGGCCGTGGCCGGGATCGTCTCGCCGGCTCGGGCGCCACACCGTCGTTGCCTTCGCGACAACCTGTCCACGCGGCGAGTTCCGCCTGGTGGACCGGATCGGCCTGTTGCAATCGGTCCGCACGCTTGATCAGCTCGCACAACCAGGCCCGCTCTTCGCGGTCGGACACGACGTGGAGCCAACCGCGCTCCTGCGCGGCCGCTCGGACGAGCAGCAGGCGAGCGCTCTCCGGCACGGGGGAACGTCCGAACGGGCGCACGTTGGTGCGCCTGCGTGGTACCGCGCGAAGCAACGCATCGGTCTCGGACGTCGGCTCGGTGAAGCCACCGTGGCGGACGACCGCCAGCGCACCGGGTGCGGCGGAACCGGGGAACAGCGTGACCATCGGGCGGATGCCGAAGTGCTGCAACGCCAAGCGCATGTTCATCAGGGCCGCACCGCACGACAGTCGCAGCTCCCGGCGGGCGAGGCCGATCGCGGGGAAGTGGTGGTCGGCGTGCAGTTCGATCTGCTCGGCACGCACGAGGAACCGCCACGGCTGACTGTTGTGCACCGACGGCGCGAGGGACGCCCTTTCCAGGACTTCCCCGACCTCGTCGACCGACAGCCCCAGGGCCGCGGTCATCGGAGTGCTGGTCGGCGTTCTCGCCATGTTCACCTCCGCGCTTTCGTTCCACTGTCTGCCGTTGCGCCCGCGGGCGGAACAGACCAAGGGCCCCAACGGGCAGAGTCGTTCTCCGGCAGGACTTCATGCCCTTCTGCACCCGGGCGAACAGTGCAAAGCTGGACAGGGGGCACTGATGTGCCCGGATTCGGAGGCTCGATGGCCGACCGGCGTTCTGCGGTCCCGAAGGGCGGTGTCGAATCCACTGG
This sequence comes from Pseudonocardiaceae bacterium, assembly GCA_036008865.1. GTDB lineage: Bacteria > Actinomycetota > Actinomycetes > Mycobacteriales > Pseudonocardiaceae > DASYMV01. The sequence continues at coordinate 8,914 of DASYMV010000241.1, forward strand.
CGCTGTCGCCGCGCGTCGCACAGGGCTGCGGCTGGACGAACTCCTCGGCGAGATGCAGGACCGGCTCGTCGAGATCGTCCGAACGAGAGACCAGATGCAGGGCCTGCTCGACGCGGTGCTCGCGGTCGGAACGGGCCTGGAGCTCGACTCGACGCTCCAGCGCATCGTGCAGGCCGCCGTGGACCTGGTCGGGGCGCGGTACGGCGCGCTGGGAGTGCTCGGGACGAGGGACGACCTGTCCGAATTCGTGTACGTCGGGATCGACGCGGAGACGCGTTCGCACATGGGACACCTGCCGGAGGGCAAGGGGCTGCTGGGCCTGCTGATCACCGATCCGAAGGCCATCCGGCTGCCGGACCTGAGCAAGCACCGGGCGTCCGTGGGGTTCCCCCCGAACCACCCGCCCATGCACAGCTTCCTGGGTGCTCCGGTTCGGGTGCGCGACGAGGTGTTCGGCAATCTCTACATGACTGAGAAGGTGGGGGCGTCGGAGTTCACCCCCGATGACGAGGTGGTGCTGCAGGCGCTGGCCGCCGCGGCCGGTGTGGCGGTGGAGAACGCCCGGTTGTTCGAGCGCTCGCGCGTGCGGGAGCGCTGGCTGGAGGCCAACGCGGAGATCAACGCCGAACTCCTCGCCGGCGCGACCGGTGAGGACGTCCTGCACCTGATCGCGCAGCGCACCCTGGAGCTGTCCGCCGCGGACGAGGCGTTGATCGTGCTGCGAGGAAGCGCTGACGAACGCCCTGCGGTGGCCGCGGGCGCCGGGACGGGCTCGCAGCAGCTGCGCGGCGCGGACCTCGCCGTCCCCGGCTCGCCGGTCGAGGAAGTCCTCCGCACGGGCTCGCCGAAGCTCATCGAGAACCTCGAAGGCCTCCTCGCTGAGAGCGACACCGACTTCGGGCCGGGTGTGGCGGTGCCGATGCGGGCGGGCAGCGGGGTGACCGGGGTGCTGCTGGCCGCGCGGGTCAAGGGCGCGCCGGCGTTCATGCCGGATCAGGTGCCGGTTCTGGCCTCGTTCGCCGACCAGGCCGCGTTGGCGCTGGGGTTCGTCGAGAAGCAGCGGACCCAGCGGATGCTGGACGTGCTGGCCGATCGCGACCGGATCGCGCGGGACCTGCACGACCACGTCATCCAGCGGTTGTTCGTGACGGGCCTGAGCCTGCAGGGCAGCCTCCGCCGGGTCGACGACGGCGAGGTCCGCGCCCGCGTGCAGCACGCCGTGGAACAGCTGGACCAGACGGTGCGGGAGATCCGCACGTCGATCTTCAACCTGCAGAGCACCTGGCGGGACGGCAGCAGCCTGCGGCGCCGCCTGCTGGACCTGGTGGCCGAGTTGACCGAGCACACGGCCCTGTCGCCGGTGGTGCGGATGTCCGGCACGATCGACAACTCGGTGCCCGCCGATGTCGGCGACCACGCCGAGGCGGTGATCCGCGAGGCGGTGGCCAACGCGGTCCGGCACGCGCTGGCCACCGAGCTGACGGTCACGGTGGAGGCCGGCGATGAGCTGACCATCTCGGTGGTGGACAACGGCGTCGGGATGCCCGAGGTGACGGCGCGCAGCGGGCTGCGCAACCTCGAACGGCGCGCCGCCGAGCTCGGCGGCGACATGGTGGTCGGGTCCGAACCCGGCGGCGGCACGCGGCTGGTGTGGCACGTGCCGCTGTCCTGAGCCCCGTCGAGGCCTGCTTGTCCCGGACGCTAGTCGCGGGCGGCCTCGCCGGGCCTGCGGAGCTCCGCGGCGAGCACCGCGGCCTGGGTGCGGCGTTGCATGCCCAGCTTGGACAGCAGGTGGGAGACGTAGTTCTTCACGGTCTTCTCGGCGAGGAACAGTCGTTCGGCGATCTGGCGATTGGTCAGGCCCTCGCCGATGAGTTCGAGCACCGCGCGTTCCTGCTCGGACAGGGTGCGCAGCGGATCGCCCTGCTCGCGTTCGCGCCGGATGCGGTTGAGCAGGGCCGAGGTGGTCCGGGCGTCGAGCAGCGACTGGCCGGACGCCACCGTGCGCACGGCCGTGACCAGGTCACCGCCGACGATCTGCTTGAGCACGAAGCCGGCCGCTCCGGCCATGATGGCGTCGAACAACGCCTCGTCGTCGGCGAACGAGGTGAGCATCAGGCACCGCAGCCCGGGCAGCTGCGACTGCAGCTCCCGGCACAGCTCGATGCCGTTGCCGTCGGGCAGGCGGATGTCGAGCACCGCGACGTCCGCGCCGCTGCGGGGCACCCTGGTGAGCGCTTCGGCGACCGAGGACGCCTCACCGACCACCTTCAGATCGGTCTCGTCGGCCAGCAGATCACCTACGCCGCGTCGCACGATCTCGTGATCGTCGACCAGGAAGACTCTCGTGACCACCCGCATCACCCCTGTCATCGGCGCCTTCGGGTATGGCGTGTTCGTCGTGCAGACGGTGCCGCTCGACGGCACCACCGAACAGGGCACAAAGGCCCTGCGCACGGGCATCGGCGTTCCGATGACCCATCGGATCGCTGTCCTCGTCCGCAGCCACCTCACCGCCGGTGAGGTGCTCGGCGAGGACCCGCCTCACCGTGAGAGGTGTGCCGGACTGTCCGTGGCCGCCTCGATGTCGGTGACTGCCGCTTCGAGCAGTTTGTGCGCCAGGTCGGCCAGCGCGCGGGACATGGCCAGCTCGTCCCCGATCTCCGGGACGTTGCGGTCACCAGGGCTCAGACGGGCGAACCCGACGCCCACCAGAACCGCCTCGGGCTCGCCGTGCAGCCTCGCCTGCGCCCGCGTCTTCTCCTCGTGCTCGTCGACCTGAATGTCGACGGTCCAGCGTTTGACGTTCGTCATGACGATCTCCTTCGAGCACCACGAGTCCAGGATGCGCCAAGTGGCGCGTTGCCTGGAGGGCCGAAGGTCTCCAGGCAACGCGCCGGTCCCTTCGGCCCCGCGAGGACAGCGGCTCTGTCCCAGGTCGCCTCGCTCCCGGACCTCACAGCGGGGCGACCCGTGTCGGTGTGCTCAGGGCTCGACCGCCGACGGCGGGATCACGACCGTCGGGCAGTGAGCGTGACGCATGCAGGTCGCCGTGACGTCACCGACGAGGGCCTCGGCCGGCCGCTGTTTCCCCTGCCGACCGAGTACGAGCATGTCCGCGCGCTGCGTGGCCTGCACGAGGTTGTCCGCGGCGTCTCCGGTCACGGTGACCTCGACGACGTCCGGAGCACCCGGCACGTCCGAACGTGCTTCCTGCACCATGGCGTGCAGTTCGCGCGCCGGATGGCGTCGGATGCTCTCCGGCCTCCCGGCGGCGCTCTCGCGGGCGGCGTCGTGTTCCCACGCCATGACGGCCTCCACGGCGGCACCGTTGTGCGCGGCCTGCTGCAGAGCCCAGCGCAGGGCCACTCGGCTCGCGGGCGAGCCGTCCATCCCGACCACGATCACCGGCACGGAGCCGGTGGTGTGTCCGCTGAGCTTGGTCATGGTCGGCTCCAATCAGCTCTTCTGGAGCGTCACGCCTCGGTAGCTCGCCCGGCAGAGGCGAACGTCACGGTTCGCCGCCTTCGCTGCCGTCGCAGCGGGTCCGCTCATCGCCCGCCCGATGCCGGCAGGGGCCGAAGGTCCCCGCCACGTCGGGACTGCCGCCACTGAACAGAGACGTTTTGGCGCGCGAGGCTTTCACCGGGACGACTGCGAGGAGCTGGTCTGGTGAAGGACGACATCCCGAGCACGTATCGGCCCAGCGAGGTCGGAGTCGACGGCTCGAACGAGAGGAGAGCAGCGCTGCGATGGATGTTCGAGGAATCCGGAAGGCTCGCGCGCCCGGTGGAGCGGTCATGACGCGGGACGAGGATGCCAGGGGCAACGCCGTTCTGGCGGCTGGAGCTGGGGAGCCGCTGATGCGCGGCCCGCTGTCGTGAGCGTGCGCATCCGACCGCTGCTGCAGCCTCGCGCGCTGAGCGGGGAGCTTCTGCTGCTCGTCGTCGTGACCGATCTGCTGATCGGCGGCGCCGTGTTGTGGATGGTCGGTTCCCCCAGCGCCGCGGTGCTCTGGGGCCTCGCGACGGCCGTGGCGGTCGTTCCCGCCGTCGTGTGGGTCGCCGAGGACCTGCGTGCTGGCCGGTTCGGTGCGGACGTCCTCGCACTGCTCGCCCTTCTCGGTACGTTGCTCGTGCACGAATTCCTCGC
>DASYMV010000242.1:0-27834 GCA_036008865.1 Pseudonocardiaceae bacterium
CGAAGAAGTTCGCGAACGCCGTCTGCAGGTGTCGCAGCGTCTGCTGCAACGGCACCGACGACACCTCGTTGAAAAACGCCAGCTCGCCGGTCTGCTTCCACGCGGTGAGCATCGCCGAGGTCTCGACGTAGCCCACCCGGCACTGCGCGGTGACCCACGCCCGGGTGCGGGCCTGCAGCGCCCTGTTGCAGACCAGACGCACGCACCCGAACATGCGCAGCAACTCCCGCTGCTGCCCTTCGGTCGGATAGAAGCGGTACCGGTACGCCCGCCTCACCAGCGTCTCCGCCACGTTTCACGCACTAATACATCAGATTGTGGGCCGCATCGTCGGTGTCCGGGCGCCACGCGCCCGAACAGGACGGCATCGGCTCCTCCCCGGCGTGAACGCCGGGATATCCGCCGATTGGAGTTCCGATGACCAGCACGCAGACCGCTCCGGACGTGGAAGCGCTGCGCGACCTGCTCGACGGCAGGTGGGCCGAGGTGCGCCGCAACGCGCGGGAGCAATTGGGGAAGCTGACACCGGAGCGGGTGCAGGATCTCGACCGCGAGGAGCACCGGGCGCTGGTCTTCGATCATTTGCGGGCTCTGGCCGACAGCGGGCACCCGCTGGTCGCGTTCCCGCAGGAGTACGGCGGCGACGGTGACGTCGGCGGATCGGTGGTCGCGTTCGAGGTCCTCGGCTTCGGCGACCTGTCTCTGATGGTCAAGGCGGGCGTGCAGTGGGGCCTGTTCGGCGGTGCCGTCCAGGCACTGGGAACGAAGCAGCACCACGACCGGTACCTGCCCGCGATCATGAGCCTGGAGTTGCCCGGCTGCTTCGCGATGACGGAGACCGGGCACGGCTCCGACGTGCAGCACTTGCGGACCACGGCGACGTACGACCCCGCGACGCAGGAGTTCGTCATCCACACGCCGGACGCCGACGCGCGCAAGGACTACATCGGCAACGCCGCGCGCGACGGACGCACCGCCGCGGTGTTCGCTCAGCTGATCACCGATGGCGAGGAGCACGGCGTCCACGCCCTCCTGGTGCCGATCCGGGACGCCGACGGCAACCCCGTACCGGGCGTGCGGATCGAGGACTGCGGACACAAGGCCGGGCTGAACGGGGTCGACAACGGCCGTCTCACCTTCGATCGGGTTCGGGTGCCGCGCGAGGCGCTGCTGAACCGCTACGGGTCCGTCGCTGCCGATGGCACGTACAGCAGCCCGATCGAGGGCGTCGGCCGCCGGTTCTTCACGATGCTCGGAACGCTGGTGCGCGGGCGGATCAGCGTCGCCGGCGGGGCGGGCAGCGCGACCAAGAAGGCGCTGGCCCTCGCGATCCGCTACGGCGAGACGCGGCGGCAGTTCGCCCGGCCGGGCTCCGACGACGAGGTCGTGGTGCTCGACTACCTGGCGCATCAGCGCCGTCTGCTGCCCGCACTGGCCACGACGTACGCGCTGCACTTCGCGCAGGAGGAACTCGTCGCGACGCTGCACGAGGTCCAGCAGGCCGGTGAGGTCGACGACCGGCGGCAACGGGAGCTGGAGTCGCGCGCCGCGGGCATCAAGGCGATTTCGACCTGGCACGCCACGCAGACCATCCAGACCTGCCGGGAGGCGTGCGGCGGCGCGGGTTACCTGGCCGAGAACCTGCTCCCCCAACTCAAGGCGGACACGGACGTCTTCACCACGTTCGAGGGCGACAACACGGTGCTGCTGCAGCTTGTGGCGAAGGGGCTGTTGACCAGCTACCGCGACCACGTCGGTGATCTCGACGCCCTCGCCATGGTCCGGTTCGTCGCGGACCAGTTCGTCGGAGTGGTCATCGAGCGCACGGCGGCCCGCTCGATCATCGATCGCCTCGTGACGTCGAGTGCGGACGGCCCGCTCGAGCGGGGCTGGCAGGTCAAGCTGTTCGAGGATCGCGAGACGCACGTCCTGGAAGGCCTCGCCCGGCGGTTGCGCCGAGCCGGCTCGGGTGACCACGACCCGTTCGAGATCTTCAACAACGCGCAGGACCACGTGCTCCGCGCGGCCCGCGTGCACATCGACCGGGTGGTGCTGGAGGCGTTCGTCGCTGCGATCGACCGCTGTGAGCACCCTGCGACGGCTGAGCTGCTGAACCGGACGTGCGACCTCTACGCGTTGTCCAACATCGAGGCGGATCGCGCGTGGTTCATGGAGCACGGCCGGCTGACGCCTGCCCGTTCCAAGGCGATCACGCAACACGTCAACGAGTTGTGCCGCGAGTTGCGCCCGCACGCACGCACGCTGGTCGACGCGTTCGCGATCCCGGAGTCGTGGCTGGTCGCGCCGATCACCGGAGCCCGCTGACCGACGGTCGGCGTCGACGCGGAGACCGTGTGCCGTGGAAGGTCGAGAACACAGGACCTCATCGCCCCCGACTGCTCGTCAAACTCCGGCGAACCGCAGGGCGGCCGTCGTGACGGCAGCCAGTACCACCACGACCACGAAGGGAAACCTGCGCCACGCGGCGAGCCCACCCACGGCCACGCCGATCGGCAGAGCCCAGCCGGCGAACTCGTGTCCCTTGGTCAACGACGCGGTGGCGACCAGTGCCACGAGCAGCACGGTCGCCGCTGTCGACATCAGGTCGCGGACGCGCTGGGGAAGGCGGATCCGGTTGCGCAGCAAGGGACCCGCCAACCGGAACCCGTAGGTCCCGGCGGCCAGCACGATCACGGCGGCGAGTGTCACCTGTTCTCCCCGAGGGCGATCGGAAGGTCGTGCTTCGCGGGCTTGCCCACGGCGACCAGGCCGACCAGCGCCAGCAGCACCGGCACCCCTGCCGGCAGGAACGGTGTCGAAACCAGCGCGATCACAGCGCCCAGCACTGCGGCGCGGCGCGTGGCGGCGTCGCGCAGTGCGGGCAGGACCAGTGCCAGGAGGGCGGCGGGGAACGCCGCGTCGAGGCCGAAGGCCGCGGGGTCGCCGATGGCCTGCCCGATCAGCGCACCGCCGACGACGCCGACGTTCCAGGCGACGAACATCGAGGCGCCGCACGCCCAGAAGACAGCTCGGGCACGGACGGGGTCGCGTTGGACGATGGCGAAGGCAACCGATTCGTCGATCATCACGTGGCTACCGATCAACCTGCCGAGCCAGTTGCGGCCGAGGACGTCACCGATCGCCAGCCCGAACGGCAGGTGCCGCGCGTTGAGCACCAGTCCGGCGAGCACGGCGGCCGCGGGGCTGCCTCCGCTCGCAACGATCCCCACAGCCATGAACTGGGAACCGCCGGCGAAGACGAGCAGTGACATGATCACCGGCATCCACCACGGGAGACCGGACGCGACCGAGATCGCCCCGAAGGAAGCACCGTTGACCACTGCTCCGGCAGCCACCGCGGCGACATCTCGCAGCAGCACCGGGCCCAGGGTTCGCCATATCGAACGCATCGTCTCCTAGAATGAACAGGACGAGGCTCGTTCGTCAAGGCGAACGAAGATACTGTCATACCGAACACAGGAGAGCCGTTGAGCGCACCCCTCGAGGTCATCGCCGCGTCGTTGCGTCGTGAACGCGAGCGGGTCGGCCTGTCGTTGAGCGAACTCGCCAAGCGGGCGGGCATCGCGAAGTCGACGCTCTCCCAGCTCGAGTCCGCCAACGGCAATCCGAGCGTCGAGACCTTGTGGGCGCTCGGCGTCGCACTCGACGTCCCGTTCAGCCGACTGGTCGATCCACCCGTACCGAGGGTGCAGGTGATCCGCGCGGGCGAAGGGCCCGCGATCTACTCCGAGCGCGCGCACTACACGGCGACGCTGCTCGCATCCTGTCCGCCGGGCGCACGCCGGGACGTCTACCAGCTCAACCTGGAGCCGGGCGCCGCTCGCGAGTCCGAGCCGCACATGCCGGGCACCGTTGAGCACCTCGTCGTCAGCACCGGACGGATTCTGGCCGGCCTGATCGACGACCCGATCGAGCTCGGCCCCGGGGACTACCTCGTCTACCCCGGCGACCTGCCCCACACCTGCCAGGCACTCGAGCCCAGCACGTCAGCCGTACTGGTGATGGAGCACGTTTAGCAAGGGGTACAACGATCCGATCGAGGTTTCCCGCATTCGTGAACGACAGCGGCCCTGGAGTCCGCAGTGGACTCCAGGGCCGCTTCAGCCGTGGATCACCAACCGCGCTCGGCGAGACGGTGCGGCTCGGGGATCTCGTCGACGTTGATGCCGACCATGGCCTCACCGAGGCCGCGCGAGACCTTGGCGATCACGTCCGGGTCGTCGTAGAAGGTGGTGGCCTTCACGATCGCCTCGGCGCGCTGCTCCGGGTTGCCGGACTTGAAGATGCCGGAGCCGACGAACACGCCCTCGGCGCCGAGCTGCATCATCATCGCGGCATCGGCCGGGGTGGCGATGCCACCGGCGGTGAACAGCACGACGGGCAGCTTGCCGTTCTCGGCGATCTCGCGGACGAGCTCGTAGGGCGCCTGAAGTTCCTTGGCGGCCACGTACAGCTCGTCGGGTGCCATGGTCTGCAGCCGGCGGATCTCCGCACGGATCTTGCGCATGTGCGTGGTGGCGTTGGAGACGTCACCGGTGCCGGCCTCACCCTTGGAGCGGATCATGGCCGCTCCCTCGGTGATGCGGCGCAGGGCCTCGCCCAGGTTGGTCGCGCCGCACACGAAGGGCACGGTGAACTGCCACTTGTCGATGTGGTTGGCGTAGTCGGCCGGAGTGAGCACCTCGGACTCGTCGATGTAGTCGACACCGAGGGACTGCAGCACCTGCGCTTCGACGAAGTGGCCGATGCGGGCCTTGGCCATGACCGGGATCGAGACGGCCTCGATGATGCCGTCGATCATGTCCGGGTCGCTCATGCGCGAGACGCCGCCCTGCGCGCGGATGTCGGCCGGGACCCGCTCAAGGGCCATGACGGCGACCGCACCGGCGTCCTCGGCGATCTTCGCCTGCTCGGCGGTGACCACGTCCATGATCACGCCGCCCTTGAGCATCTCCGCCATGCCGCGCTTGACCTGCGCGGTGCCGATCACCGGAGTGACGGCAGCGTCCACGGCGGAGTTGGAAGAAGTGGTCACGGCGAACCTTTCGACGGGCACTGGAAGAAGAAGTTTGCTCGCCCATTCTACGTCCGACGTGGCCCGCCGAAGCAGGCCACTCACGCACGTTTTCATCAGTCCACTTCACGACGAACCGCAGGTAGTGGGCCATGTCACCCTCGACATCGACGAGCCGGCACTCTTCCACCTCCTCGCGGGTGGCACGTACCGGTCTTGTCCCATCAGCGGAGGGGGTGTGAGATCGAACACTAAGTACTTGCGCGCGAGAAGCCGGCAAGATCGGAGGCACCCCAATGGGCAGCAAACACACCGACAACGGCCCTTCGGCAGGCGCGGTCGCTGTGGACGACCCGGCCAAGGTCCGCAACGTCGTGCTGGTCGGCCCGTCCGGCTCCGGCAAGACGACGCTCACCGAGGCACTGCTCACCGTCACCGGCGTGCTGACCAGGGCCGGATCCGTCACCGAAGGCAACACGATCTGCGATCACGATCCGGCAGCGGTCCGCCAGCAGCGCTCGGTCGGGCTCGCCGTGGCCCCCCTGCTCCACGACGACATCAAGATCAACCTGATCGACACGCCCGGTTACGCCGACTTCGTGGGTGAACTGCGGGCAGGTCTGCGGGCCGCTGACGCAGCACTGTTCGTCGTCAGTGCCGCGGAGGGCGTGGACGCCTCCACCGTCGCACTGTGGGAGGAATGCGCCGCCGTCGGTATGCCGCGCGCGGTCGTGATCGCACGCATCGACCACCACCGGGCGGACGTCCAAGGCGAGATCGCGGCCTGCCAGGAGGTCTTCGGCCCAGGTGTGCTCGCGCTGTACCTGCCCGTCGACAAGGGCTTGATCGGCTTGCTCACCGGTCGCGTGTACGACTATTCGAACGGCTACCCGCCGCAGGTCACCAACGCCGAGCCGGACGATCTGGACCGGATCACCGAGGCCCGCAACGCGCTCATCGAGGGAATCATCGCCGAGAGCGAGGACGAGACCCTCATGGACCGCTACCTCGGTGGTGAGGAGCTCGATCAGAACGTCCTGATCACGGACCTCGAGACAGCCGTGTCGCGTGGCACCTTCCACCCGGTGCTACCGGTGTGCTCGATGAGCGGCATCGGGCTCGCAGAACTGCTCGACGGAGTCGCCGGGGCGTTCCCCTCACCACTGGAGCGTCCGGTGCCGGACATCACCGACCTGAACGGCGTCCCCAGTCCGAGGTTGACGGCCGACCCGGACGGTCCGCTCGTCGCCGAGGTCGTGCGCACCGCGGTGGACTCCTACGTCGGCCGGGTCTCGCTGGTCCGCGTCTTCTCCGGCACGCTCAGCCCGGAACGGCCGGTGCACGTCTCAGGCCACGGCATGGCCGACCGCGGGCACGAGGACCACGACGTCGACGAGCGCGTGGCGCACATCTACTCGCCACTGGGCCAGAACCTGCGCGAGGTGACGTCCTGCGTGGCAGGCGACCTGTGCGCCCTGACCAAGCTCGGATCCGCGGAAACCGGCGACACCGTGTCCTCTCCCGAGGACCCGCTGCTGATGTCACCGTGGGTCATGCCCGAACCGCTGCTGCCCGTCGCCGTGGTGCCGCGCAGCCGAAGCGACGAGGACAACCTGGCGCGCAACCTCAGCCGCCTCGTGGCAGGCGACCCCACATTGCGCCTGGACCGCAATTCCGAGACCCACCAGCTCGTGCTGTGGTGCATGGGCGAGGCGCACGCCGACGTCGTGCTCGCGCGACTTCGCGCGGGCGGCGCCGAGGTCGACACCGAGCCGGTGCGGGTGGCGTTGCGCGAGACGTTCTCCAGCGGCGCGAAGGGACACGGCAGGCATGTCAAGCAGTCCGGGGGCCACGGCCAGTACGCCGTGTGCGACATCGTCGTGGAACCGCTGCCGCGTGGTGACGGTTTCGAGTTCGTGGACAAGATCGTCGGTGGCGCGGTGCCCAACCAGTTCATCCCGAGCATCGAGAAGGGCATCCGCGCGCAACTGGGCAAGGGACTGCAGGCCGGCTTCCCCGTCGTGGACCTGCGGGTCACGCTCGTCGACGGCAAGGCCCACTCGGTCGACTCCTCCGACGCCGCCTTCCAGACCGCGGGTTCCCTGGCGCTCAAGGACGCCGCCGCGAACGGCCGCACGTCGCTGCTGGAACCGATGGACGAGGTGATCATCCATCTGCCCGACGACCACCTGGGCACCGTGCTGGGCGATCTGTCCGGCAGACGCGGCCGCGTACTGGGCACGGAGTCCGAGGCACCCGGCCGCACCCTCATCCGCGCGGAGGTGCCGAGCACCGAACTGCTGCGCTACGCCATCGAACTCCGATCGCTCACCTCGGGGACCGGCACCTTCAGCCGCCGGTTCAGCCGCTACGACCCACTTCCGGAGACCCTGGCCGCACAAGTGAAGTGAGTTGGGCGCGCAGGGAGTCGAGGTCGCCGAGCACCCACGCGCCGACGAGCCTGCCGTCGTCCGCCGCGAAGAAGGCCGCGCCCGCGTAGTCGACCATCGCACCGGTGCCGTGGACTCCGAGGAGCACGCCGCAGTGGTGACCGGTGTAGCGCAGCCGTGCGGCTGCGCGGTCGCCCTCGCAGACGAGGTCGACGACCTCGTTGTGCAAGTCCGGCACCGCGGCGCGGACCTTCGCCCGGTACGCCCGCCAGCCGTCCCGGCCGTGCACCTCGTCACCGAGGGATCCGCGGAAGGTGAAGTCCTCGGCGAGGATCTGCGGCACCACCGCGTCGTCCCACAGGTTCCACGCCAGGGCGTAGAACCTGTGGACCAACGTCTCGATGCTCATCGCGCACCCTCGAGGACGAGCGTGTCGGCTCGCATCACGTGTTCTGCGGGAAACCGAGGTTGACGCCGCCGTGCGACGGGTCGAGCCAGCGGCTGGTGACCACCTTGGCGCGGGTGAAGAAGTGCACGCCGTGCGGCCCGTAGGCGTGGGAGTCTCCGAACAGCGAGTCCTTCCACCCGCCGAAGGAGTAGTACGAGACGGGGACGGGGATCGGCACGTTCACACCGACCATGCCGACCTCGATCTCGTTCTGGTACCGCCGCGCCGCCCCGCCGTCGTTGGTGAAGATGGCCGTGCCGTTGCCGTACGGGTTGTCGTTGACCAGTTGCACCGCCGCGTCGTAGGTCGGTACCCGCACCACGGAGAGCACGGGGCCGAAGATCTCGTCGGTGTAGATCGGCATGTCGGTTCCGACGTGGTCGAAAAGCGTTGGGCCGAGCCAGAAACCCGCGTCCTCACCGTCGACGGGATGATCCCGGCCGTCGACGACGAGCTCGGCACCGCAGCGACGGCCGGCGTCCAAGTAGGACACCACCTTGTCCCGGTGCGCACCGGTGACCAGAGGGCCCATCTCGCAGCCCGCCCGTCGGCCGTCGCCGACGTGCAGGTCGGCGATCCGGTCGCGGATCTTGCCGACCAGGTCGTCGCCGACCGGATCCACCGCGACGACCACGGAGATCGCCATGCAGCGCTCACCGGCCGACCCGAACCCGGCCGACACCGCCGCGTCCGCGGCCAGGTCGAGATCGGCGTCGGGCAGCACGACCATGTGGTTCTTCGCACCGCCGAGCGCCTGTACGCGTTTGCCGTTGCGGGTGCCGGTCTCGTAGACGTGACGGGCGATGGGCGTCGACCCGACGAAGGACACCGCCTTCACAGCCGGATGATCGAGGATCCGGTCGACCGCCTCCTTGTCGCCGTGCACGACGTTGAGCACACCGTCCGGAAGCCCCGCCTCGGCGAAGAGCTCGGCGATGAAGTTCGAGGCGGACGGGTCCTTCTCGCTGGGCTTCAGCACGACGGTGTTGCCGCAGGCGATCGCGTTCGGCACGAACCACAGGGGCACCATCGCCGGGAAGTTGAACGGCGAGATCACACCGACGACGCCGAGCGGCTGCTGAATGGAGTACACGTCGACCTTCGTCGAGGCGTTCTCGCTGAACCCTCCCTTGAGCAGTTGCGGTATCCCGCAGGCGAACTCGACCGACTCCAGCGCACGCTGGATCTCACCCGCCGCGTCGGAGAGCACCTTGCCGTGCTCTGCGGTGACGATCTCGGCCAGGTCGGACTTGCGGGCGTTCAGCAGCTCGCGGAAGGAGAACATGACGTTCGCCCGGTGGGCGAGCGATGCGTTGCGCCAGCGGGAGAAGGCCTCGCCGGCCGCGGTCACCGCCTCGTCGACGTCCGTCGCGCTCGCGAAGTCGACCTGACCGGAGACCCTGCCGGTCGCGGGGTCGAAGACGTCACCGGTGCGCTCCGCGACGCCGGTCCACGGCTTGCCGCCGATCCAGTGGGTGATCTTCATCCGTGCTCCACTCCCTCTGCGACCGCCTCGATCGACTGCGTCAGCGCGTCGAGCGCTTCCTCGGCCTCGTCCTCGGTGAGCGTCATCGGCGGCGCCAACCGGATGACGTTGCCGTACAAGCCGCCCTTGCCCACCAGTAGACCGCGGCGGCGGGTTTCCTCCAACAGCGCGGCCGCCGCGGGCGGATTCGGTTCCCCGTCCGGGCCGACGAGTTCGAGGGCGATCATCAGCCCCTTCCCCCGCACATCACCGACCACCGGGTGCGTCTCGGCGACCGAGCGCAGGCCGTCCAGCAGCCGGCTGCCGAGCTTGGCGGCGTTCGCCTGCAGATCGTGGTCCAGCAGGTAGTTCAGCGTCGCGAGGGCGCCCGTGGTGGACACGGGGTTGCCACCGAACGTGGAGATCGAGTTGGCCTGCAGGCAGTCCATGAGGTCGCCGCGGGCGACGACGCCGCCGATCGCGAGCCCGTTGCCCAGTCCCTTCGCGAAGGTCATCGCGTCGGGGACCACGTCGTGCGCCTGGATTCCCCAGAAGTGCTCGCCCGTGCGGCCCCAACCGGTCTGCACCTCGTCGGAGACGAAGAGGATGCCGTACTCGTCGAGCACCTTCTTGAACTCGCCGAACAGGCCGTCGGGCGGCGTGGTGAAACCTCCCACGCCCTGGACGGGTTCGGCGATCATGCAGGCCACGTCCCCGGCGGTCGTCGTCTCGATGACCTCGCGCAGATCGGCGACACAGGCCTTGATGTAGTCGGGGTCGGACAAGTCCTTGAAGGGGCTGCGGTACCGGTAACCGCCGTGCACCCAGCTCACCTTCACCGGGCTGAGCGAACTGGTGGACCAGCCGCGGTTGCCGGTGATGGCCACCGTCGCGAAGGCCCTGCCGTGGTAGGAGTTGCGCAGCGCGAGTACCTGCCCGCTGCGCCGGTACTGAGTGGCGAGCATCAACGCGGTCTCGTTGGCCTCGGTGCCCGAATTGGTGAAGAAGACCTTGGCGTCCGGTATCCCGGAGAGCTGGGCGATCTTCTCCGCCAGCTCGACCTGCGACTTGATCAGGTACAGCGTGGAGGTGTGCAGCACGCCGGTCTCGACCTGCGAGCGCACGGCGTCGCTGATCTCGGCGACGTCGTAGCCGATCGCGTTGGTGAGGATGCCGGCGAAGAAGTCGAGGTACGTGCGGCCCTCCCGGTCGGTGACCCGCCGGCCGTGCGCGCTGGCGATCTCGATCGGCTCGTCGTAGTACAGGGCCACCCAGTTCGGCATCACGGACCGGTGTCGTGCCAGCAGTTCCCGATGCGCCATCGCGTCCTCCGTTGTGTGCGGGGCACCCGCGCCGGTCGGACAGGGCGTGGGGAAGCGCCGTGCGCCCTGTCCTGTCCGGTTCGGTTTCACCGCGAGTGTGTCGCCATCACACCGCCTGCCGCCATGCACAACCTGTACCGCTTGTGGCTTGTTGGCATTACGTTGTGTGCAGTGGACAACGTCCGGTTTCTTCGGGGGTGATGTGCCGTGTACCCGACCGTCGCCGAAGCCGTCGCCCTGCCGGTGATCCGCAACAGCGAACCGCGCGTCGTCGCGGGAGCGGCGGGGATGCAGCGACGGGTCCGCTGGGTGCACGTGGCGGAGGTCGCGGACATCGCCCACCTGCTGCGCGGCGGCGAGCTGGTGCTGACGACCGGCATCGCACTGCCCGACGACCCCAAGGCCCTCACCGGCTACGTCGACGACCTCGCGACCGTCGGTGCGGCCGGTCTCGTGGTCGAACTGGTGCGACGGTGGAACGACCACATTCCGGACGCGCTGGTGTCCGCTGCCGAGCGGCACGGCCTTCCCCTGGTGACCCTCGGGCAGGAGACCAGGTTCGTGTCGGTCACCGAGGCCGTGGTGGCCCTGATCGTCAACGCTCAGCTCGCCGAACTGCGAGCCGCGGAGCAGGTGCACGAGGTCTTCACCGCACTCACCGTGGCGGGCGCGGAGCCCGCCGAGGTGTTGCGCGAGGTGGCACGGACCTCGGGGTTGCCGGTGGTGCTGGAGACGCTGGGGCACGAGGTGCTCGCCTACGACGCGGCGGGGCAGGATCCGACGGAACTGCTGGCCGACTGGCCGCAGCGCTCCCAGGCGGTGGCGGTGTCCGAGCGGACCGCGTACCACGAGGAGGCGGGATGGCTCGTCACGGTCGTCGGGGCACGGGGAGCCGACTGGGGCAGGCTGGTGCTCGTTTCGCCGGACCAGCCACCGCATCGGGACGTCGTCGTGGCCGAACGGGCCGCGTCAGCGCTGGCCGTGCACCGACTCGTGGCGCGTGATCGCGAAAGCCTGGAACGGCAGACGCACCGCACGTTGCTCGCGCAGTTGCTCGGCCAGGCACCGCAGCCGCCGGATCTCGCCGCGCGGGCCGCTGCACTCGGGGTGCCACTCGAGCGCAGGCAGCTGGTCGGCGTGGCGATCCGGCCGGGCAGCACGACGTCGCCCGCTCCGGCGTTGGCGACGCAGGAAGTGCTGCGCGATCTCGCGGAGGCAACGGCCTTGGCGGCCCGACGGGTGACGGTGCCCGCCCTGGTGGGGGTGGTCGACGACACGAGCGTGCGTGCTCTGCTGTCACTGCCGCACCAGGCCGCGCTCGAAGCGGTGCTGCGGCGGTTCGCCAGGGAGGTCCACCACACCGCCGCGTCGACGCAGCACGGCCTCCCGGTCGTCGTGGCCGTCGGTACGACCGTGTCCGCGGCGACGGAAGTCCGCCGGAGCTTGGGCGAGGCCGCTCATGTGGCGGGTGCTGCGCTGCGCTCCACCGGGACGCGGCTGTTCCACCGGCTCGACGACGTTCGGCTGCGCGGCCTGCTGCACCTGCTGCGGGAGGACGAGCGGGTCCGGGCGTTCGCCGACCGCGAGCTCGGGCCACTGCTCACCAGGGACGCCAACCAGAGCAGCCGGCTGGTGGAGTTGTTGCGCTGCTTCTGCGAACACGGCGGCAACAAGTCGGCCGCCGCGGCCGCGGCGCATCTCTCGCGAACCGCTTACTACCAGCAACTCGCACGCATCGAGCAGGTTCTGGGGGTGTCGCTGGAGGACCCCGAGTCGATGCTCTCGCTGTACGTGGCACTGCTGGTGCACGACCTGGATGAAGCGTGACGGGTTGAGGTCACCGGCACCTCGCCGTCAGCCCCGGAATTGATCACCGACGAAGCGCAGCGCATCGGGCAAGACGCGGTACCAGTAGCCGACGTCGTGGGCGCCGTGGTCGAACGAAGCGACCACGGGACGCCGCCGGTCGGCCACGAGCCGAGCAGCGTCGTAGAACGGATCCTCCTCGCCGCACCAGATGCCCAGCCGCAGGCCGGCGGGTAGCTCCGCCAGGTACCGCAGGGGTTCCGCGGCAGCCCACGAGGGCTCGTCGGCGAAACCGTCGAGCGGGCGCGCGTCGGAGTAGTTCCGGAACAACGCGGGGCTGATCACCGCGACGGTCTCCAGCGCGGTCTTGCGAGCGAGCACCAGGGAACCGAAGCCACCCATGGAGATGCCGAGGGCGGCACGCGGAGCGGCCAGTCCCAGGCCGGCGAGCCAGCCGGGAACCTCGTCACGCAGCATGGCCTGCGGGTCGTCTCCCGGCTGCCGGGCGATCCAGTACGAGTCGCCACCGTCCAACGCCACCAGGGCGAACCGGCGTTGCGCCGCCGTCAGGAACTTCGGCAGCCCCAACTCGACCATCCCGCGGGCGCTCCCACCACGACCGTGCAGCACCAGGCAGACGGGCAACATCGCCCGGTCGGCACCAGCCGGCGTCATGACCGCCATGGTGACGCTGCGACCGCGCGCCTTCGAGGTGAACTTCCCGGTCCACACGTCCGAAGGGACCACATCGGGAACCGTGCCGTCCTCGCCGGTGAGTCCCAGCTTCCGGCGGACCGCAGCGGTGTCGACGAGCGCTCCCGCGCCGACGGCCCCGGCTGCCAGTACGCCGCTGAGCAGCAGACCGCGACGGCTGATCACCCGACCCCCCGGAAGATCGTGAAGTGCAACGGACACAGTGTCCCCTGATCATGCCAAGCGCGGACACTTTGCCACTGCCCAGCGGACTGGCAGGAACCCAGGATTCCGAGATGGAAATCGCGCACCAGAGCCCCCAGCAGCGCTGTTCCAGCACGGTAACAGGGAAGTGACCCATGGCCGTTGACCCCTCGTCCCCCACGGTTGCCGCGCAGATCACAACCGCCGGACAAATCGAGCATCCGGACGGCCGAGTCGAGCTGCGCGACTTCTCCCCGATCGCGGACAGCCGCTACTTCAACGAAGAGCTCGCGCCGGTTCCCATGGAGAAGCGCACCTGGACCACGTACAACTTCTTCGCGCTGTGGATGGGGATGGCGCACAACATCCCGAGCTACACGCTGGCGGCCTCCCTCATCGCGCTGGGCATGAACTGGGTCCAGGCCTTCATGACCATCACGCTGGGCAACCTGATCGTCCTGATCCCGATGCTGCTGAACAGCCACGGCGGCACCAAGTACGGCATACCGTTCCCGGTGTTCGCCCGTGCGTTCTACGGCGTGCGCGGAGCGAACCTCGCCGCGCTGCTGCGCGCCTTCATCGCCTGCGGGTGGTTCGGCATCCAGACGTGGGTCGGTGGCGAAGCCCTCTACGTCATCGTCGGCAAACTGGCGGGCAACGGCTGGACGAACTCGGCTCTCGTGATGGGCCAGCCCTGGACCCTCTGGCTGTCCTTCGGCCTGTTCTGGGTGGTTCAGATGCTCATCATCTGGCGTGGCATGGAAGCCATTCGCCAACTCGAGAACTGGACCGCACCGCTGGTGTCGATCGGTTTCCTCATCATGCTCGGCTACGTGATGGTCAAGGCCGGTGGTGTGGGCCCGATCCTCGACCAGCCGTCGACGCTCGGTTGGGGAGTGGACTTCTGGAAGCTCTTCGCCCCGTCGCTGATGGCGATGATCGCGTTCTGGTCCACGCTGTCGCTCAACATGCCCGACTTCACCCGGTTCGGCGGCAGTCAGCGCAAGCAGGTCTGGGGTCAGGTGCTCGGATTGCCCACCACGATGTCGTTCATCGCGATCGTGGCGATCCTGACCACGTCCGGCTCCCAGGCCTTGTACGGCGAGGCGATCTGGGACCCGGCGAAACTCGCGAGCAGGTTCGACAACTCGCTCGTCGTGATCGTCGCGCTGGTCGCACTGGTTCTCGCGACCATCTCGGCCAACCTCGCCGCGAACGTCGTCAGCCCGTCCTACGACTTCTCCAACGCGGTGCCGAAGCGGATCACCTTCGCCACGGGCGGCCTCATCACCGGCGTGCTGGGCATCGCCATCCAGCCCTGGCGGCTGATCTCCGACCCGAAGATCTACATCTTCACGTGGCTCGGGTTCTACGGAGGCGTGCTCGCCGCCGTGGCCGGGGTGCTGATCGCCGGTTACTGGATCAAGAACCGCACCCGGTTGGACCTCGCCGACCTGTACCGCGATGCCGGCACGTACTGGTACGCCGGGGGTTGGAACTGGCGCGCGTTGGTCGCCACGGTGGTCGGCGCGATCGTCGGTGTCGGTGGTGCCTACTCCGCGCCGGGCTCGGGACCGTTCCCGGCTGACGGGCTCGTCCCGTTCCTCAAACCGTTTTACGACTACAGCTGGGTGGCCGGCTTCATCGGCGGTTTCGTCGTCTACCTGGTGCTGGGAATGTCGAATGCCAGCCGTGCGAAGGAGGAGATCAGGTGAGCAACATCGTCCGTGCCGGCCTGGTGCAGCAGAAGTGGACCGGCGACAAGGAATCCATGATCGCGAACGCGGTCGAGGCCATCCGCAGCGCCGCGTCCCAGGGTGCACAGGTCGTCTGTCTGCAGGAGTTGTTCTACGGCCCGTACTTCTGCCAGGTGCAGGACGCCGACTACTACTCCTACACGGAAGGGATTCCGGACGGTCCGACCACGGACCTGATGCGCGAGGTGGCCGAGCAGAACGGCGTCGTCCTCATCGTGCCGATGTACGAGCAGGACCAGCCGGGCGTCTACTACAACACCGCGGCGGTGATCGACGCGGACGGCACGTACCTCGGCAAGCACCGCAAGAACCACATCCCCCAGGTCAAGGGGTTCTGGGAGAAGTTCTACTTCCGGCCCGGCAACCTGGGATACCCGGTGTTCGACACCGCGGTCGGCCGCATCGGCGTCTACATCTGCTACGAGCGGCACTTCCCGGAGGGCTGGCGCGCACTGGGCCTCGCGGGCGCGTCGATCGTGTTCAACCCCTCCGCGACCAGCCGGGGCCTGTCGGAGTACCTGTGGCGCCTCGAGCAGCCCGCGGCCGCGGTGGCCAACGAGTACTACGTCGGCACGATCAACCGAGTGGGCGTGGAACCGTTGGGCGACAACGACTTCTACGGGCAGTCGTACTTCGTCGACCCGCGCGGTCAAGTGGTCGGGGACGCCGCTGCGGAAGACAAGGAAGAGGTCGTCGTGCGTGATCTCGACATGGACGAACTGGCGGCGGTCCGCGATCTGTGGGCGTTCTACCGGGATCGCCGGCCGGACACCTACGAGTCGCTGACCAGGCCGTGAGGGGGGAGACGGCATGAACATCGTCATCAAGGGCGGCACGGTGGTGAACGCCACCGGCGCGCATCCGGCCGACGTGCTGGTGGACGGGGAACGGATCGCCGCGATCGCGGCGCCGGATTCGGGGCTGGCCGAGCAGTGGGAACGAGGAGCGGATCGCGTGATCGACGCCGGCGGCAAGTACGTGCTGCCCGGCGGTATCGACGGCCACACGCACATGGAGATGCCGTTCGGCGGCACGTTCTCGGCGGACACGTTCGAAACGGGCACGATGGCCGCCGCGTGGGGCGGGACGACGACGATCGTGGACTTCGCCGTACAGGCGAAGGGAACCTCCTTGCTGTCCACACTGGACAAGTGGCACAGCAAGGCGGACGGCAACTGCGCGATCGACTACGGGTTCCACATGATCGTGTCGGACGTCAACGACACCTCGCTCAAGGAGATGGAGACCTGCATCGACTCGGGCGTGAACACGTTCAAGATGTTCATGGCCTATCCGGGCGTCTTCTACGCCACCGACGGAGAGATCCTGCGCGCGATGCAGAAGGCGCGCGAGACCGGCTCGATGATCATGATGCACGCCGAGAACGGCATCGCCATCGACCAGCTCGTCGCGCAGGCGCTCGCCGACGGGCGCACGGACCCGGTGCAGCACGGGCTGACCCGACCACCAGAGCTGGAGGGCGAGGCGACGTCGCGGGCGATCGCGCTGGCCAAGGTGACCGGAGCGCCGCTCTACATCGTGCACCTGTCCGCGGCCCAGGCGCTCGACGCGGTGACCAAGGCTCGTGACACCGGCCAGAACGTGTTCGCCGAGACGTGCCCGCAGTACTTGTTCCTGTCGCTGGAGGACCTGGCCAAACCGGACTTCGAAGGCGCCAAGTACGTGGCCTCTCCCCCGTTGCGTCCGAAGGAGCACCAAGCCGAACTGTGGCGCGGGCTGCGCACGAACGACCTGTCACTGGTGTCCACCGACCACTGCCCGTTCTGCTTCTCCGAGCAGAAGGAACTCGGCCGGGGCGACTTCTCCAAGATCCCCAACGGAATGCCGGGAGTCGAGCACCGGATGGACCTGCTGCACCAGGGCGTGGTCAGGGGCGAGATCAGCCTGCCGCGCTGGGTGGAGATCAGCTCCACCACACCGGCGCGGATGTTCGGCTTGTACCCGCGCAAGGGCGTCATCGCACCCGGCGCGGACGCCGACATCGTCGTCTACGACCCCGCGGCGCGCCAGACCCTCTCGGCCAGGACCCACCACATGAACGTGGACTACTCCGCGTACGAGGGCATGGAGCTGACCGGGAAGGTGGACACGGTCCTGTCCCGCGGGCGCGTCGTAGTCGCCGACAACGCCTTCCACGGCGCCGCCGGACACGGCAGGTTCCTGGAACGCGACCTCTGCCAGTACCTGGTTTAGGAGGAGGACACGTGGACTTCGGCGTCGTACTGCAGACCGATCCGCCCGCCCGTGAAGTCGTGACCGGCATGAAAGCCGCTGAGGACTGCGGGTTCCGCTACGGCTGGACCTTCGACTCGTGCGTGCTGTGGCAGGAGCCGTTCGTCATCTACTCCCAAGTGCTGGCGGCCACCACGGACCTGACCGTGGGCCCGATGGTGACGAACCCGAGCACTCGTGACTGGTCGGTCACCGCGTCGCTCTTCGCCACGCTGAACGACATGTTCGGCAACCGCACGGTGTGCGGAATCGGCCGGGGGGACTCGGCTCGCCGCGTGATCGGGCAGCCGCCCGCGAGCCTCGCCACGCTGGGCAACGCGATGCACGTGATCAAGGAGCTCGCCGAGGGACGAGAGGTCGAACACCACGGCGCGCCCGTGCGCATCCCGTGGGTGCGCGACGGCGAGCTGGAGATCTGGATGGCCGCATACGGGCCAAGGGCGCTGAAGATGGTCGGCGAGCAGGCCGACGGCTTCATCCTGCAGACCGCGGACCCGGACATCGCCCGCTGGACGATCGGGTCCGTCCGCGAGGCGGCGACGGCAGCGGGGCGTGATCCGGACGCGATCACGATGTGCGTGGCGGCGCCCGCGTACGTGGGCGGCGATCTTGCGCACCAACGCGACCAGCTGCGGTGGTTCGGCGGCATGGTCGGAAACCACGTGGCCGATCTGGTCGCCCGCTACGGCGATTCCGGCGTGGTGCCCAAGGCACTGACCGACTACATCAGGGGCCGCGAGGGCTACGACTACTCGCACCACGGCCGTGCGGACAATCCGTCGACGGACTTCGTGCCGGACGAGATCGTGGACCGCTTCTGCCTCGTCGGGCCGGCGCAGGCACACGTGGAGAAGTTGCAGCAGTTGCGCGAGATCGGCGTCGACCAGTTCGCGGTCTACCTCATGCACGACGACAAGGACAAGACCCTGGCCGCGTACGGCAACGAGGTCATCCCGCACGTCTGACCAGCTCAGGGGCACGTGAGTGGTTGGGAGGCCCGTGGGCCTCCCAACCACTCACGTGCTCTCACGTGCGGCGATCAGCGGACAGTACGGGTCTTGCCGTCCCAGGTGGCGCCGATGAGCGAGGGCAGCATCTCGGCGAGCTGCACCGGGTACACGGTGTGGTCGGTGGTGCGCAGTTCATCAGCGCTCCACCAGCGGTGGCGCTTGACGGTCCGGTGCTCGACATCGTTGAAGCCGGAGGTGTCCACGACCTGCTTGTCGCCGTCGGCCACAGCGCAGTCGGCGAGGAAGAACCACTCCTCGGCGTCGTAGGTCTCTCCGTCGAAGCTGAACACGGTGCGCCGCCGCCACACCGGGCCCACCAAGTCCTCGGGCGCCAGCCGCAGCCCGGTCTCCTCGAACGCCTCCCGCACCGCCGCGGCACGCAGCTCCTCACCTTGCTCGACGCCACCACCGACGGTGAACCAGAAGGACTCCTGAGGCCGCGCCGGGTCGTGACCCTCGAACAGCAGCACCCGGCCGCTGCCGTCGGTGAGCACGACCCTGGCTGACGGCCGCGGCGTGAGTACGACCGTTTCGGCTTCCTCCAGTGGCTCGGCGATCTCGAAGTACTCCGGCTGCGGTGCGGTCCCGGCGAGCTTGAGGTAGCGCACCGGCCTGCGACGGCGCAGTGACAGCGTGTCGCGCACGGCGTCGTTGTGCACCCGCCTGGCGAGCACGACACGCTGCTCGGCGTCGGAGAGCTCCGCGGCGAGCGCCGGAGCGAGCGCATCGCGGTCGATGTCCGCGAGCAGCACGCTCAACTCGTTCTCCGCGGCTTCGCGGTCGGCACGCGCCGCGCGTTCGGCGCGGTCGGCCACGCCGCGCAGTGTCGCGGCGACGGTTTCGTCGAGCCGCGCGGACACCACGACCGCCCTGGTCACCACCGCGCGCCTGGCCAATGCGGCGTCGAGGGCCGCCCACGCGGCGTCCGTGCGCACGTGCAGGCGGTCGAGCCGGTTGGCGGTGCCGAGGATCCACGGCCCGATCAGCAACGCGAGGCCGAGCAGGACGAGAAGGGTCGTTGCCGTCGACGCGCTGGTCACTCGCCCGCCTCAGCGACGCGCCGCGGATTCGCGGCCATCGCGGTCTCGTAGACCCGCAGCACCTGACCCGCCACGACGGACCAGTCGAACATCGCGACCCGCTGCCGGGCCGCCTCGACGTAGTCCGCGCGACGGCCGGGATCGGTCAGCACCTCGCGCAGCGCCTCCGCGAGAGCGGCCGCATCACCGACCGGGGCCAGCACACCGGCCTTGCCGTCCTCGAGGACGCGCCGGAAGGCGTCGAGGTCGCTCGCGACCACAGCGGCACCCGCCGACATCGCCTCGGTCAGGACGATCCCGAAGCTCTCCCCACCGGTGTTGGGCGCGCAGTAGACGTCGACGCTGCGCAACGCCCGCGCCTTGGTCTCGTCGTCGACCTGGCCCAGCGTGATCAACCGACCGGCCAACTCCGGGCCGGCGGCTTCGAGCAGTTCGGCCTCGTCACCCCGACCGACGACGAGCACCTTCAGGTCCGGCAGATCAGGCGCGAGGATCCGCAGCGCCTCGAGCAGGACCGGCATGCCCTTGCGCGGTTCGGTGTAGCGACCGACGAAGCCCACAGTGCCGCCGTCACGCGGGTGGCCTTCGAGCGGTTCGGCACCGGCGAAGAACCCGACGTCGACGCCGTTGGGAATCTCCACCGCGTCGCCGCCGAGGTGCTCCACCTGCACGCGGCGCGCGAGGGCCGACACCGCGATGCGAGCGGTGATCTTCTCCAGGAACGGCTGCAGCACGACCTGGAACGCCGACAGCATCTTCGAGCGCGGCGTCGAGGTGTGGAAGGTGGCGACGATCGGGCCGTCCGCCACCATGAGCGCGAGCATCGACAAGCTCGGTGCGACCGGCTCGTGCAGGTGCAGCACGTCGAACTCGTGCTCGCGGATCCAGCGCCGGACCCTCGCGAAGGACACCGGTCCGAACGACAGGCGCGCGATGGATCCGTTGTAGGGGATGCCGACCGCTCGCCCGGCCGGCGTGACGAACTCCGGCAGCACCGTGTCCTCGTCGGCCGGCGCCAGCACGTCGACCTCGTGGCCGAGCCCGCGCAACGCCCTGGCCAGGTCAACCACGTGCGCCTGCACACCTCCGGGAACCTCGAAGGAGTACGGGCAGACGATGCCGACCTTCACGTGGTCTCCTCGGCGACGGGGGCCCTGCGGGCGAGAACGCGCCGCAGCGCTCTCTGCCTGCTCTCCGGGAGGTCGGCCAGCCACAGCTTCTGCAGCATGTGCCAATCGGCCGGGTGGGCGGCGATGTCGGCGGCGAAGACGTCGGCCAGGGCCTGTGTGGCCGCCGGGACGCCGATGGTGCCCGTGACGCGGATGGGCGGGTGGATCCGGAAGCCCCAGCCGTCCTCGGTGAACCAGCAGCCCACCGGCAGCAGCACCGCACCGGTCGTGGCAGCCAGGTGCGCCGGACCGGCCGGCATCATGGTCTGCTCGCCGAAGAAGGTGACCGGGACGCCGCCCGTGGTGAGATCGCGATCGGCGAGCAGGCACACCGTGCGGTTCGCGCGCAGGCGCTCAGCGAGGATCGTGGCCGAGGGGCGGTCGCCACCGGTCAGCGGCACGACCTCGAACCCGAGCGTCTCCCGGAACTCGATGAAGCGCTGGTAGAGCGACTCCGGCTTGAGTCGTTCGGCGACGGTGGTGAAGGTGCCTGCGTGCCCCACGAGCCACACCCCGGCGATGTCCCAGTTGCCGCTGTGCGGCAAGGCGGCGATCGCCCCGTTGCCCTCTGCCAGCGCGGCGTCGAGGTTCTCCTGGCCGCTGACCAGCGAGTCGCACGACTGGTAAACGGCCTTGAGGTCCATGGCCGGTAGTCGGAAGGCCTCGCACCAGTACCGCGCGTAGGACCGCAGCGACTGACGCACCAGGTCGTCGAGCTCGGCCTCGCCCGCCTGCGGCACGACGCGCCTGAGGTTCGCGCGCAGCTGCTGCACTCCGGCACCCTGCCGGCGTGCCGCGTAGTCCGCGCCCACGCGGAACAACCCTCGCGCCCAGCTCTCGGGCAACGTGCGCACCAACCGCCAACCCGCCGCGTAGCCCGCGACGGCCAACCGCTCCCCCAGCCTCATTCCCCCGCCTCCTTCGCGGCGCGCTGCACGGCGAGCAGCCGCTGCAGCACGGTGGCGACCGCCAGCACGGCCAGGAGCCACAGGGCCACGTCCAAGAGGTGGGGCACGCCCAAGCCCTGCACACCGGCACCCACGAGCGCGATGATGAACCGTTCGGCCCGTTCCGCCAATCCTCCGTCGGCGCTCAGACCGTTGGCTTCGGCGCGGGCCTTCACGTACGAGATGACCTGGGCCGACACCAGGCAGATGAAGCCGGCCGCGGCGAGCCAGCGGTTGCCGGAGGCGAATGCCCACCACGTCAACGCGGCGAAGAGCGCGCCGTCGGCGATGCGGTCGCACGTCGCGTCGAGCACGGCACCGTACTTGGTTCCGCTGCCGCGCGCCCTTGCCATCGCGCCGTCGATCAGGTCGAACAGCACGAAGACGGTGACCGCGGCGGCACCTGCGAACAGCTGGCCGCGCGGGAAGAACCACAGGGCGCTCGCGACCACGCCTGCGGTGCCGATGACGGTGACGGTGTTGGGCGTGAGGCCACGGCGGAGCAACCACGCCCCGATCGGATCGGTGACGCGCGAGACCGAAGCGCGGGCGAAGATGTTGAGCATGAGGCTGTCGACTGCACCTACCGGTGGGGACGTTGTGGCCCCGGCAGCCTAACCGCCCAGCTCAGCCGACGTCGCCCCGACACCGGCATTGATCCTCAACCGAGCTCCCGCTGCTCGTCGGCCACGCGTAACAGCAGGTCACCCAGGGGGTCGCCGTACAACGCCAGCGTTTCGAGTTTTGCGAACAGGTTCAGGTACTCGCGCACGTCGAGCGGGTCGGTGATCGTGGCGTTGCCGGTGAGCACGCTGACGGTGACCACGCGCTCGTCGTAGATCTGGAACCCGTGCAGTGCGACGAGCTTCACGTCGACCGTCCACGGCACGACGCCGAGGCGCACGTTCGGTCGGCGCGCCATTCGCGCCAGATGGTCGATCTGCGCGGCCATCAGTCCGTCCGATCCCATCCGCCAGCGCAGCGCGCTCTCGCTGAGGAGGAAGACGAAGCGCTTGGCGGGATCGTCCAGCCTGGCGCGGCGGGTGCGCAACGACGCGATCGCCGCCTCCTGTTCCTGCCTCGGCAACGTCGCCAGGACCACGCGCGAATAGCGCTCCGACTGCAGAAGTCCCGGCACGAGGGTCAACTGGAAGAACCTGCTGGTGGCCGCACGCGCCTCGATCCGACTCACGGTCTGCTGGTGGCGGTGGACACCGCGGTGCAGGACCACTCGCCGCGACTCGGCCTCCGCGTGCAGCGAACGCACCAGGTCGACGAGCTCCGACCGCGTCTCCTCGGAGGCCTCCAGCTCCGTGACCAGGCGTTCGACGTCGGTGACGGTCGGCAGGAGCATCCCGTTCTCGATCTTCGACAGCTTCGACTGACTCATGCCGGTCACGCGTGCCGTCGCCGTCCCGGTCATGCCGGCTTCGATCCGCAACCGGCGCAACTCGCGCGACAGGCGCTCTCGTGCGATCCGAGAGCGCTCCGGTGCGGTCATTCTCCCGACGATATCCACCCGTGAGGCCCAGGACGATCGGCCATCAGAGGGTGCCGCGATCGCGAGTGACGTGACACACACGACGAAATAGTTGAAGGTTCAACCAGGTTGGGGTGAGATGAACGCGCAACACGAATCCACCCGCAGGAGGACATGATGACCACCGCCATTTCGCAGATTCCCGGCTACCACGCAGGCACGTGGAACATCGACCCCGTGCACTCGGACGTCTCGTTCAGCGTCCGGCACATGATGGTGAGCAAGGTTCGCGGGCGTTTCAGCAGCTTCTCCGGCCAGATCGTGACGGCTGAGAACCCGCTCGAGTCCTCGGTCACCGCCAACATCGACCTCGCGTCGATCGACACGAACAACGCCGACCGCGACGGCCACATCAAGTCCAAGGACTTCTTCGAGGTCGAGACGTACCCGACGATGACCTACCGCTCCACCGGCATCCGCGCCGACGGCGAGGACTTCGTCGTCGACGGTGAGCTCAGCCTGCACGGCGTGACCAAGCAGGTCCCGCTGAAGCTCGAGCTCAACGGCTTCGGCCCGGACGCCTGGGGCGGCACCCGCGTCGGCGCCAGCGCCAGCGCCGAGATCAGCAGGAGCGACTTCGGCATCGACATCGCCATGCCGCTCGACGGCGGTGGTGTCGTCGTCGGTGACAAGATCTCGATCCAGCTCGAGATCCAGGCCGTGCTGCAGGCCTGATCGACGCCTCCACACGAACGGGGCGCCCGGATCGGATCCAGGCGCCCCGTGGCGTTCTGCGGCCAAGAGCTAGTCGCCCTCGCTCCACGCGTCGGCGAGCAACTGCCGGGTCTCGCCGAGCAACTGCGGCAGCACCTTGGTCTGCCCGATCACCGGCATGAAGTTCGCGTCGCCACCCCACCTCGGCACGACGTGCTGGTGCAGGTGGGCAGCGATGCCCGCGCCGGCCACCACGCCCTGGTTCATGCCGATGTTGAACCCGTGCGGCGCGGAGGCGTGGCGGATGACCCGCATGGCCTTCTGCGTGAACTCCGCGAACTCCACGGTCTCCTCGGGGGTGAGGTCCGTGTAGTCCGGAACGTGCCGGTAGGGCAGCACCATCAGGTGGCCGGGGTTGTACGGGTACAGGTTCAGCACCGCGAACACCCGATCGCCGCGCGCGACGATGAGCCCCTCGGAGTCGTCGAGATCGACCACCCTGCAGAACGGGCAGTCGGCGGCCTCGTCGCCCTCCGCCTTCCCTTCGCCCTTGACGTAGGACATCCGGTGCGGGGTCCACAGCCGCTGCAACGCGTCGTGCACCCCGATCCCGTCCTGCGCGACGATCTCGGGCTCGGTCACCTCGCCGCCTCCGCGGGGAAGAGCGCGTCGGCGGTCACCTGGCCGCCTCGACGGTCTCCGCCGTCGGCGAGGAGTTCTCCCGTCGCTCGACCCAGTCGACGATCGTGTCGACCGCCTTCTCCACCGGCACGCCGTTGATCTGCGTGCCGTCGCGGAAGCGGAACGACACCGCACCGGACTCGACGTCCTTGCCACCCGCGAGCAGCATGAACGGCACCTTCTGGGTCGTGTGGTTGCGGATCTTCTTCTGCATGCGGTCGTCGGAGGCGTCGACCTCGACGCGAATGCCCCTCGCACGCAACGCCTTGGCCACCTGCTGCAGGTGCTCGACGTGTTCGTCCGCGATCGGGATGCCGACCACCTGCACCGGCGCCAGCCAGGCGGGGAACGCACCGGCGTAGTGCTCGGTCAGCACGCCGAAGAAGCGCTCGATGGATCCGAACAGCGCACGGTGGATCATGACCGGGCGCTGACGGCTGCCGTCGGCGGCGGTGTACTCGAGTTCGAAGCGCTCGGGCAGGTTGAAGTCCAGCTGGATGGTGGACATCTGCCAGGTGCGGCCCAATGCGTCCTTGGCCTGCACGGAGATCTTCGGACCGTAGAACGCGGCGCCACCGGGGTCGGGAACGAGATCCAGCCCCGAGCTTTCAGCCGCCTGCCGGAGCGCCTCGGTCGCCTGCTCCCACACCTCGTCCGAGCCGACGTACTTCTCGTCGTTGCGCGTCGACAGCTCCAGGTAGAAGTCGTCGAGGCCGTAGTCGCGCAGCAGGTTGAGCACGAAGTTGAGCAGGGACTTGAGCTCGTCCTGCACCTGGTCGGGCGCGACGAAGATGTGCGCGTCGTCCTGCGTCATGCCGCGCACGCGGGTCAGACCGTGGATGACACCGGACTTCTCGTACCGGTACACCGTGCCGAACTCGAACATCCGCAGGGGAAGCTCGCGGTAGGACCGCCCACGAGACTTGAAGATCAGGTCGTGGAACGGGCAGTTCATCGGCTTGAGGTAGTAGTCCTGGCCCGGCTTGCGGACCTTGCCGTCCTCGTCGACCTCGGCGTCGAGGTGCATCGCCGGATACATGCCGTCGCGGTACCAGTCCAGGTGGCCCGAGGTCTCGAAGAGGTTGCCCTTGGTGATGTGCGGCGAGTAGACGAACTCGTAGCCCTCTTCCTCGTGCCGCCGGCGTGAGTAGTCCTCCATCACCCGGCGGACGATGCCGCCCTTCGGGTGGAAGACAGCGAGGCCGGAGCCGATCTCGTCCGGGAAGCTGAACAGGTCGAGCTCGGCGCCGAGCTTGCGGTGGTCGCGGCGTTCGGCCTCGGCCAGCAGCTCCAGGTGAGCGTCGAGAGCCTCCTGCGACTCCCACGCGGTGCCGTAGATCCGCTGCAGCTGGGGGTTGCGCTCGTTCCCGCGCCAGTACGCGGCGGCGACCCTCGTCAACTTGAAGGCCGGGATGTGCTTGGTGGTGGGCACGTGCGGGCCGCGGCACAGATCGCCCCACACCCGGTCGCCGCTGCGCGGGTCGAGGTTGTCGTAGATCGTCAGCTCGCCGCCGCCGACCTCCATCACCTCGGAGGTGTCCACGTCGCTCTTGAGGTCGACCAGTTCGAGCTTGAACGGCTCGTCGGCGAGTTCCTGCTTGGCGGCGTCGGCGGAGTCCACGACCCGGCGGGAGAAGCGCTGCGAGCCCTTGATGATCTGCTTCATGCGCTTCTCCAGCGCCTGCAGGTCCTCAGGCGTGAACGGCCTGTCGACCTGGAAGTCGTAGTAGAAGCCGTCCCTCACGGGTGGCCCGATGCCGAGCTTGGCCTCCGGGAACTGCTGCTGCACGGCCTGGGCGAGCACGTGCGCGGTCGAGTGCCGGATGACGGCGCGGCCGTCGTCGGTGTCGGCCGCTACGGGCTCGACCTCGACCTCGACGGCGGGCGACCAGGACAGGTCACGCAGGTGGCCCTCCGGATCGCGGACCACCACGACGGCGTCCGGACCCTTGCCGGGAAGACCGGCCTCTCGCACCGCCGCGCCCGCGGTGGTCCCGGCCGGCACCACCACGCGCGGTGGGGCTTCGGCGGCTGCGGGGCGCGACTCGGACACTGTGACTCCTCGAGTGGGTGGCGGTGCTAACACGTCAGATGCTATCGAGCGGCCGACCGGTCCTCAGATCGGATGTCCACGTCAGGTCACTCGCCATCCAGGTACAACGTTTCGCGCCCTGAAACATTTCAGCCGTCGGTGCGACTTTCGGCTCTTGCGTGCCTCGGTTGGCGGCCGTGACTTCCCGTCATCCGATCTGCTGGTGGCGGCGCGTTGCCGGTCACGGCGCGCGAGCGCCCTCCGGTTCGCGAACCCGATTCCACGTGACGGTCGGGCGCGTGTCACGCCCGACTCGGCGGCGTGAGTTGTGCGGCGCGGGACTCGAGGTAGCGCTGTTCCGGGATGCTGAGTGTGCGGCGTGCGGCCAGGCGGTAGTGGGCACGTGCCGCTTCACGGTCGCCTGCGATGTCGAGCAGGTGTGCGCGGACGGCGTGGACTCGGTGGTGCCCGGCGAGCGCGGGGTCGGTCTCCGCCGCCGCAAGTTGCTGCAGACCGGCACTGGCGCCGTGGACCATGGCGACGGCGACGACGCGGTTGAGGGTGACCATCGGTCCGGGCGCGATGCTGTGCAGCAGTTCGTACAGTCCGAGGATCTGCCGCCAGTCGGTGTCCTCGGAGCGGGCCGCCTCGTCGTGCACGGCGGCGATCGCGGCCTGCAACTGGTAGGGGCCGATCGATGCGCGGGCCAGCGTCTCGGTGATCAGGGTGACCCCCTCGGCGATGGCCAGGGCGTCCCACTGGCTGCGGTCCTGCTCCGCGAGCGGGACCAGGGCACCGTCCGGGCGGGTTCGCGCCGGGCGGCGGGCGTCGGTGAGCAGCATGAGTGCGAGGAGCCCGGCGACCTCGCCGTCCTCGGGCAGGCGATCGCGGAGCTGCCGGGTCAGGCGGATCGCCTCGGTGGTGAGCTCGACGCGATGCAGCGTGGACCCTGAGGTGGCGGTGTATCCCTCGTTGAAGATCAGGTACAGCACGTGCAGCAGCGCGACCATCCGCTCCGAACGTTCAGCCTGCGGGGGCATCCGGAACTCGGCGCCGCTGGTCTTGATCCGCTGTTTCGCCCGGCTGATGCGCTGACCCACGGTGGCCTCCGGGACCAGGAACGCGCGGGCGATCTCTGCGGTGCTCAGGCCGCCGACGGCGCGCAACGTCAGGGCCACCCTGGAGACCGGGGTGAGTGACGGGTGACAGCACAGCAGCAGCAGGGTGAGCGTGTCGTCGACGGCAGGGACGGGGCCGGGGTCCGGTGGTGTCAGTGCGGCGACGGTCTCCTCCCGGCGTCGGCGGGCCGAGTCGTTGCGCCACAGCTCGGTCCACCGGCGGGACGCGACCGTGATCAACCACCCCTTCGGGTTGCCCGGCACACCCTC